>DASQBH010000307.1:0-4366 GCA_035635315.1 Longimicrobium sp. | reverse complement strand
GGGAACTCCGTGGTCGTCGTGCCGTCGGAGCGCTGGCCCCTGGCCGCCACGGACTTCTACCAAGTGCTGGATACGTCCGACGTGCCGGGCGGGGTGGTGAACATCGTCACGGGCCGGCGCGACGAGCTGTCCGAGACGCTGGCCGCGCACGACGACGTGGACGCGGTGTGGTACTTTGGCTCGGCGGAGGGGAGCACCATGGTGGAGCGCCTGTCCGCGGGCAACATGAAGCGCACCTGGGTGAGCTACGGCCGCGACCGCGACTGGTTCGACGGCGAGCAGGGCGAAGGGCGCGAGTTCCTGCGCCAGGCCACCCATGTCAAGAACATCTGGGTGCCGTACGGGGAATAAAGGGATTCGGCACCGGGCTTGCGCGCAGCTCGGTAGGACGCAGAAAGGAATTGCTCATGAACACCGAAATTACGCTCCGCCGCGAGGGGGAGGGCCTCGCAATCACGATTTCCAGCGAGATCGCCGACCTGCTCGAGGTCAGCGAAGGCGACAAGCTGTACGTGGTCAAGACCGAAACCGGTGGGTATGCCCTGGCGCCGACGGCTGATGCCGAGCCGCAGCCGGGCAGCAATTCGGCAATCCTCCGCGCGTTCGAGGAGATTCGCGAGC
Organism: Longimicrobium sp.; assembly: GCA_035635315.1. Classification (GTDB taxonomy): domain Bacteria; phylum Gemmatimonadota; class Gemmatimonadetes; order Longimicrobiales; family Longimicrobiaceae; genus Longimicrobium. Next base: position 3,745 of record DASQBH010000307.1, on the reverse strand, counting down.
AGTATGACGATACGTTCCGCCGTTTGGCGCAGTAATCGGTGACGGAGCCGATCTGGGTTGAACGTTGGGAACTGGATGCGATGCACGCCGCGCTGATCAAGCACTACGGCGGCGCGTCTGGTGTGCGTGCTGGAGGCGATGACCTGATCGAATCAGCGATGGCGCGCCCGCTGCACAAGTATGCCTTCGAGCCGGACTGCAGCCTTGCTCGGCTTGCGGCAGCTTACCTGTACGGCCTGACGAAGAATCATGGCTTCGTAGATGGCAACAAGCGGATCGGGTTCGCAGCCGCTTCCTCGTTCCTGAAGGCGAATGGGATCCGGCTCACGGCCACGCAGGACGACGCGTACGAGATTGTGTTGAGAGTCGTTGAAAATCGCTACACGGAGGACGACGCGGCGCGTTGGATCGCGGAGCATTCCAAGTCAATCGATCGGTGAGCATTTCGTCGCCAGCACAGAAAAGCGCCGGCACCCACCTCGGTGCCGGCCCTTTTCTTGTCCGCGAAGGCGGACAGCGTGACGTTGTTGCCGCGATTTCAATCGCTCCTGGGAGGCTGCCTCAGGTGCTCAGGGCGATGTCGCGCAGGAAGTCGAACGGGTAGATGCCCGTCTTGTGACCGTCGCTCCAGTCGAAGCGGATGGCGTACTCGCCCACGTACTCCACGGTGAGCGGATGCACGTCCATCGGCACCGTGGCGGGGTCCAGGATGGGGCGGTGCGTCATCTCCTCCACGCACCCCGCGCACGGGCACATCAGCCGCAGGTAGCGCGGCGGATACTCCGACACCGCGCCGTCCTTCCAGCGGATGCGCAGCTGCGACCCGTCCTCCGTGGGCCCCACCTCCACCGGCGTGGTCTCGTCGCTCACCGCGCCACCGTGAACGGCACCGACACCCGCGTGTTCTCCCACACCAGCTGCAGCGTGCCGCCGTCGCCGCACTCCGAGGCCTCGAAGCGCATGGTGAACTGCTCCACCGGGCCGCCGGGCGCGCGGTCCGCGGAGGCGGGGATGCGGGCCAAATCCTGCGCCGGGTCGTACACCGTCCCCCACTGGCCCGTCTGCCGGTTGAAGATCACCGTCCACCCCTCCGGCGCCGGGACCGTCCAGATGGTGTAGCTCCCCGCCGGCACCCGCGTGTCGCCGAACATCAGGTCGCGGTCCGTGCGAAAGTGCGTGGCCTCGTTGGCGCCCGTGCGCCATACCTGCCCGTACGGCACCAGCAGGCCGCCCACCGCGCTGCGCCCTCGCAGCGACGGCCGCCCGTACGCCACGGAGACGTTGGCGCCGTTGATGTCGGCCGCCACCGAGTCACGCGGCGAGAGCGAGCCAACCTGCTGCCCGGCCTGGTCACGCGCCGTCCACGCCGCGGCGATGGCGTTCGCGTCCAGCGAGGCGACGCGCTCTACCTCGGCCTTGAAGGTGCTTTCCGGGCTGTGCGCGCCCAGCACCCGCCCCTGCGCGTCCACCCGCGCCCGCGTAACGCCGTTGGGGGAGCGGACCAGCAGCGAGTCCGCGCCTTTGCGGATGAAGCTGACCGTCCCCGTCTGCCGCGCGCCCGCCTGCACCACCGGCACCCCCACGGAATCCGCGCCGCGCGCCTGGGCGGCCCGGATGGTCGGCTGCGCCAGCCCCCACGCGTTGCCGACCCAGGGCGTCGCGTCGGCGGTGATCGCCATCGACCCCTCGCGCACGGTGTCGCCGCGCTGCGTGCGCCACTGCGCGCTGTCGGCGCCCATCGTCACCGTCAGCGTCTGCGGCAGCAGGTCTGGCGCGGCGGGAATGCGCGTGACCACCTCCAGCCGCGAGATGCCGCCGTCCGGGCGCAGGGTGGCGGTGTACGTGCGCACGGCCGTACGCGGCGAGCGTCCGACGATCGTCCCCTCGATGCGGTCGGCGGTGCGGGTGAACTGCTCCACGAGCACGGTGTCGCGTCCCAGGCGTACTACGTACGCGCCGCTCTCCTGCGCGGCGGCGGGGGCGGCGGCCAGCGACAGCGCGAGCGCGGCCAGTGCGGTGCGCGCGAGGATCTTCATCGAACGAAACTCCGGTTGCTGTGGCGGATGCGGTGCTGCGGCGTAGCAAACTGCCGGGCGCGGCGTGGCGGGACAAGGGCGGCGGCCCGCCGGTTGCACCCCTGCCGGCGTTCGCGCGGATTTCGATCGTTCTTGAGGAGGATGGATGGCGTACGGGGTGATCCAGTTCGTTGAGGCGGGGCGGCGCGTGGCGACGCTGGTGCGCACGGAGAACGGCCAGCCGACGGGAAAGGACGGGGTGATGGACGTGCTGTCCGCGTTCATCGAAGAAACGGCCGGGCGCATGCTGCGGCAGGGCTCGCCCGGCGGCCTGTACCTCGCCGAATTGTTCACCGCGCGGGAGGTGGAGGCCGGCCGCCCCATCCGCGTGCTGGGCGGCGCGGGCGAGCTGGGGATGTCGACGGACGAGGTGGAGGCGCTGGAGGGCCGCGGCTTCTTCTACGACGTCGTCGTCGGCGCGGAGGGCGACCGCAGCCCGCCCACGGTGCACATGACGCCGTTGTCCAATCCGCCGCGGCAGGTGAACGGGTGATGGTGTGATGGTGTGATGGTGTGATGGTGTGATGGTGTGATGGAGAAAGCGGCGTCCAGATCGGGCGCCGCTTGCGTTTGCGTACATCGATCGGAGATCGACGCTGCATTCCGCCGGGCGACGCGCTATTCTGTCGGCCATCCCACTTTCGCACTCTCGCACTCCCGCACTTTCGCACTTCCTTGCCCTGGCACATCTGGATCGACACGGGCGGCACGTTCACGGACTGCCTGGCGCTGGACCCGGACGGCGCGCTGCGGCGGGCGAAGGTGCTCAGCAGCAGCGCGTTGCGCGCGGTGATCACGGAGGTGGAATCGCCGACCGCGGTGCGCATCGAGGAAGACTGGGACGCGGGGCCAGGCGTGGTGGACGGGCTGATGGTGCGCGTGCTCTCGGCGGATGCGGAGCCGGTGCGCATCGCGTCGTACGATCCCGCGAACCGCCGGCTGTGGCTGGAGCGGGGGATGGACGGGCTCCGCCCGGGCGCGGCGATCGAGGTTCGCTCGCCAGAGGAGGCGCCCGTCCTGGCCGCGCGGCTGGTGACGGGCACCGCGTTCGGCGCGCCGCTGCCGCCGTTGTCGATGCGGCTGGCGACCACGCGCGGTACCAACGCGCTGCTGGAGCGGCGCGGCGCGGCGACGGCGCTGTTCATCACCCGCGGATTTGGGGACCTGTTGCGGATCGGGACGCAGCAGCGGCCGGACCTGTTCGCGCTGGACGTGCGCAAGCCGGAGCCGCTGTACGCGGAATCGATCGAGATCGACGAGCGGCGCGCGGCGGACGGATCCGTGCTGGTTCCGCTGGATCTTGAGGCCGTGCACGCGGCGGCGGAGCGCATCGCATCCACCGGAATCCGCTCCGCCGCCGTCGCGCTGGCGCACGCCTTTCGCGACCCCGCGCACGAACGGGCGCTGGCGGACGTGCTGCGGGCGGCGGGGTTCGAGCACGTGTCGATCTCGTCCGATCTCGCGCCCTTTATCGGGCTGCTGGCGCGCGCGGAGACGGCGGTGGTGGACGCGTACCTGGGGCCGGTGATCGGCCGGTACCTGGAGGGGGTGCGCGTCGCGCTGGGCGGCGGGCGGCTGCACGTGATGACCAGCGCCGGCGGCCTGGTGCGGCCGGAGGACTTCCGCGCCAAGGACTCGCTGCTCAGCGGCCCGGCGGGCGGCGTGGTGGG
>DASQBH010000306.1:0-4103 GCA_035635315.1 Longimicrobium sp. | reverse complement strand
AGACGATGCGGACGGGCGGCACGCGAGGCTCCACGGCGCCGCGCACTGTGAGCAGCGGGTCGTCCGCCAGCGCGGTGCCGATGCCGACGGCGATGCCGTCGTAGCCGGCGCGCAGGCGGTGCACTTCCGCGCGCGACGCTTCGCCGGTGATCCAGACGGAGCGGCCGTCGCGGTCGGCGATGCGCGCGTCCAGCGACATCGCCAGCTTGAGCGCGACGAACGGCCGCTCCTGGCCCGCGGGGGAGTGCGCGTGGAAAAAGACCGCGTTCTGGTCGTGAACCGCCGGCTCCTCCACCCCGCCCGCGACCTCGATCTCGGCCGCGCGAAGCACCTCCGCGCCGCCCTGTGCCTTGGGGTTGGGATCGAACGCGCCGAACACCACGCGCCGCACGCCGGCGGCGATCAGCGCGTCGGTGCAGGGGGGCGTCTTGCCCCAGTGGCTGCACGGCTCCAGCGACACGTATGCCGTCGCGCCGCGCGCGCGGTCGCCGGCGGCGCGCAGGGCCTCCACCTCGGCGTGGGGCTGACCGTACTCCGTGTGCCATCCCTCGCCCACCACCTCGCCGTCGCGCACGATGACGCACCCCACCATCGGGTTGGGCGCCACCCTGCCCCACCCGTTCGCCGCCAGCGCGATTGCGCGGCGCATGTAGGGGATGTCCTGCGGTGAGGCGGCGTCAGGCATGGAGGAGGATCGAGTGCCCGGGTTCGAGTGCCGAGGGGGCGTTGCATCCGCGGCCGCGCGTCGCTCATCAGGCCACGAGAATTCGGACGGTAGATTCCTCGGAATGACAGATCGCGCAACAGGGTCGCCCCTGGTTGCGGACGCGCGAGTGCGTGAGACGCCGCACGCACCCGGGCCGCCGAGTCCGCGCAGGCGGACTTTGTGTCGTTGTTGCCGCGAATTCATTCGCCCGGCGGGCGGACGGCACGATGCCCGTCCCCCGCGACTGGTGGAAGGGCCGCCCCTCCACCGGAGAGACGGCCCGCACTCACCTGCTCAGGAACTCACGCACTTTCGCACTTTCGCACTTTCGCACTTTCGCACTCCCGCACTCCGTCAGAGCGAAAGCCGCGCGCCAAGGCTGCCGAAAAACGTGCCCTCGCTGGGGTCGAAGTCGCTCGTGGAGGGGAAGCCCTCGATCGGGTCGGAGCCCTGCATCCACCCCAGCTCCGCCACCAGCGAGCCGAACAGGATGGTGAACGACGCGTCCAGGAACGCCGACCAGCGGTCGTTGTCCACCGCGACGTCCTGAAAGCGGAACACCTCGCGGATCGCGTCGGTCACGGGGGCCGCCACCGCGAGGTCCGCGTCGGTCTCGAAGCGGTCGTAGCCCACGCCGGCCGTGAGCCCCAGCCCCAGGAAGCGCTTGCTGATGGCGGCGCGCGTGCTCCAGTTGTTCAGCCCGAACTTGATCTCGCCCACGTCGCCGTCGCTCAGGCAGGTGCGGCGGTTGGGATTCGTCGGATCGATCACGCTGGGCGTCTCGGTGCCGAAGCACGCCGTGCCGAAGCTCACGTCGCTCAGGCTGCGGTACATCACCGAGACGGAGACGCCCGGCGTGACGAACGACTCGCGCATGAGGCCCACGCGCGCGCCGGCGCCCCAGGAGAACGCGTTCTCGCCAAAGTCTTCGCCCACCAGCTCCAGCGGCAGCACGCTCACGCTCCCCAGCAGGTCGATGGCGCCGAACCCGCCGATCATGGGCGCCACGCTGAACCCCTGCGTAAGGCCCACGGACAGGTTGGCGCCCACGGCCGGCGCCGGAAGGGTGAACTCCGCCGCCTCGCCTTCCGACTCCTGGCGGATGTCCGGAAGCCGCGCCCCAATCACGTTGATGCGCCCCGTAAGGCTCACCCGCGGAATCATCCCCAGGCGCACGCCGCCGGTGCTGGCGGTGCCCAGCGTGGGGTTGCCCCCTGCCATCAGGATCCCGAGCTGCGGCTGCGCGGCGTCCACCGCCTGCGCCACCATGGCGCACTCCTCCGCGGCGACCACCGGCACGCCCTGGCACACCGTCTGGATGTCGTTCTGCGCCGCCGCGGGGGCGGCGAAAAGCGCGGCGGCTGCCGCAAAAGCCCACGTCTTCTTCATCATCCAGTCGCTCCGTTCAGCGAAAACACCACCTTGTCGTCGCCGGGGACGATTTCCCCGGCGATCCACACCCGCTCGCCCTGGACTCAGAGCGAAAGCCGCGCGCCCACGCTTCCGAAGAACGTGCCCTCGCCGGGATCGAACTCGCTGATCGCCGGGAGGGCCCGGATCGGATCGGAGCCCTGCATCCACCCCAGCTCGGCCACGATGGAGCCGAAGAGGATGGTGAACGAGCCGTCGATGAACGCCGACCAGCGGTCGTTGTCCACGGCGATGTCCTCGAACCGGTAGACCTCGTCCGTCCCCCCCGGCCCGGACGGCGCGCGAAAGCCCAGGTTGGAGCTGGTCTCGAACCGGTCGTATCCCACCCCCGCCGTAAGTCCCAGCCCCAGCAGGCGCTTGCTGACGGCGGCGCGGGCGCTCCAGTTGTCCAGCCCGAACTCGATCTCGCCGAAGTCGCCGTCCGTGGAGCAGAGGGTGCGGTTGGCGCCCGAGGGCACCTCGGAGCCGCCGCACACCTCGCCGATGCTCACGTCGCCCAGGCTTCGGTACATCAGCGAGACGGACACGCCGGGGGTGACGAACGACTCGCGGATGAGCCCCACCCGCGCGCCGGCGCCCCAGGAGAACGCGTTGTCGCCAAACTCGTCGCCCAGCAGCGACAGCGGCAGCACGCTCACGCTTCCCAGCAGGTCGATGGCGCCGAACCCGCCGATCATGGGCGCCACGCTCACCCCCTGCGTAAGGCCCACCGACAGGTTGGCGCCCACGGCCGGCGCGGGAAAGGCGAACTGCTCCACCTGGCCGCCGGTCTCTTCGCGAAAATCCGGCAGCCGCGCGGCCACCACGTTGATGCGCCCCGTAAGGCTCACGCGGGGGATGAGGCCCAGCCGTACGCCGCCGGTGCTGGCGGTGCCCAGGGTGGGGTTGCCGCCCGCCATCAGGATCCCCAGCTGCGGCTGCGCGGCGTCCACGGCCTGCGCCACCGTTCCGCACCGGTCGCGGACGACCGCCGGGTTTCCGGTATACCGGTCGCAGAAGGTCTCGACGTCGTTCTGCGCCGCCGCGGGAGCGGCGAAGAGGGCCGCCGCGGCCGCGAGCGCCCACGTCTTCTTCATCACTCAGTCGCTCCGTTGGCTCAGCACCACCCTGCCGTCGCCGGGGACGACCTCCCCGGCGATCCACGCCCGCTCGCCCGCGGCGGACAGGTCGCGCACCGCCGCGGCCGCATCCTCCGACGCCACCACGGCCACCATCCCCACGCCCATGTTGAAGGCGCGGAACATCTCCCCCTGCTCCACTCCGCCCTCGCGCTGAAGCACCCGGAAGAGGGGTGGAACGTTCCAGCTCCCCAGGTCGAAGCGGGCGTCGACACCTTCGGGGAGGATGCGGGGCACGTTGTCCACCAGCCCGCCGCCCGTGATGTGCGCCAGCCCGCGGACGCGGCCGGCCTCGATCAGCGGATACAACGAACGGAGATACGACTTGTGGACGCGCAGCAGCACGTCCGCCACGCTGCCGTCCTCCTCCGGAAAGCGGTCGTCCGGCGTCAGCCCCATGCGGTCGAAGACGATGCGGCGCGCCAGCGAGTAGCCGTTGGTGTGCAGCCCGGTGGACGCCAGGGCCACGATCGCGTCGCCGGGGCGGATGGCGCGGCCGTCCAGCACCCGGTCCTCCTCCACCATGCCGACGATGGTCCCCGCCAGGTCGTACTCGCCCGGCTGGTACATGTCGGGCATCTCCGCCGTCTCGCCGCCCAGCAGCGCGCAGCCGTTCTGGCGGCAGCCGCGGGCCACGCCTTCCACCAGCGCTTCGACGACGCCCGGCTCCAGCCGCCCCACGCCGACATAATCGAGGAAGAAGAGCGGCTTTGCGCCCTGCACCAGGATGTCGTTGACGCAGTGGTTCACCAGGTCCTCGCCCACCGTATCATGACGGCCGGTGGTGAACGCCACCTTGAGCTTGGTCCCCACCCCGTCCGTCGACGCCACCAGCACCGGCTGCTTTG
>DASQBH010000305.1:0-3839 GCA_035635315.1 Longimicrobium sp. | reverse complement strand
CCGGAGCGCACGGCACCCGCGGCACACCCACCCCTCCCCCGCAGTTTGGGGGAGGGGTCGCCGCGAGCCGCGAGGAACGAGCGGCGAAGACGGCGGGGGAGAGGGCCCCCCGCGTCGCAGACGCGGCCTGGCGACCGCACGAACGCACGGGTAAAGCCGCTTCGCCGGATATCACAGCGCGCCCGCGGGGTGCCCCTCCCCCGGCCCCTCCCCGCTCGTTCCTCGCGGAGAGGGGAGAATTCGACCGCGCGGCGACGGATCTCTGCCGTTCTCCCTCCCCCACGCAGTTTGTGGGGGAGGGCCGGGGAGGGGGGCGCCCGCCCTTCGCGCGGCCTCTTCCGCATCGCCCCTATTCCCTATTCCCTATTCCCTGATCCCTATTCCCTATTCCCTATTCCCTATTCCCTATTCCCTATTCCCTATCCCCTATTCCCTATTCCCTATTCCCTGATCTCCGCAAACCGCACCACCCCGGCTACCTCCGCCACCCCGGCCACCTCCTCCGGCGCCGGGGGCCGCAGCCGGGGGTTCGCGAAGGCGTCGGAATGCAGGCCGCGGCGGTAGATCTCCACCCGCAGCACCTCTTCCAGCCGCACGTTGCACAGGTGCACCCGCGTGCCGAAGTGGTCCAGCAGCGCGAACTGGCTGGGCTTGCTGGGCGCCTCGAAGATCAGCGTGTCCAGCCCGAACGCGCCCGCGAAACGGTCCGCGTACCCGGCGTTGAAGCGGCCCTCGTCGTCGAACAGGCCCACGCCCCGGGCGCTCTCCCGGGCTTCGACCACCAGCTGCAGCGCGCCGGCGTCCAGCCAGCGGCGGCCCTGGTCGATCAGGCCGTCCACCACGCCGCTGGTAAAGGCGCCGCCGTGCTTCTTTCCCAGCTCGAACTGCGCTTCCATGCCGCGGGCGTGGATCATCCCCACCACCTCCACCGGGGCCAGCGGCAGGTCGGTAAACCCCTCGCCGCACTCCACCCGCGTCACGCCCAGGTCCGCGCACAGGTCCAGGTAGGCGTCCAGCTGCCCCTGCTGCACGGCGACCTCGAAGGGGCCGCCGCCGGTGACCACGGGAACGTTCCACCGCCGGGCCGCGGCCAGCTTGCGCCGCGTGGCGCTTTCGTCCGCCACCAGCCAGCACGCCATGCTGATCTTGAGCAGCGACATCAGGTGGTGGCTCTGCTCCAGGTGCGATTCCACCGTGGCGGGGTCGTACCCGGGGTCGAAGGGCGACAGCGCGGGGGCCAGCCGCCGCACGCCGATCCTGCGCAGGTAGTCGGCGGTGTGCAGGTGCCCGGCGGGGGGCGCTTCGGCGTGGGTGATCATGAGCTCCGTCCTCTCGATCCGGATGGGGGCCGGCGCGGGGCCGGCGGGCGCGCCGTCGGCGCGAAGCAGGCGGCGGAGCACGCGCACCGCCACCGGGTGCGCGCGCCGCTCGTCGTCGGTCTGGTAGTGGTGGTGAATGCCGGGGGTGGTGTTGACCTCGATGAAGGTGCCCGCCGTCTGCGCCAGCGGCCGCGACGGATCCACCGTCACCACGTCCACGCCGGCGAACCGGCTTCCCACCGCGCGCACCGCCTCCGCCAGCGCCGCGGCGGTGGCGGGGTGGACGAGGTCCGTGATCGTCTCGTCGTAGACCGTCCGCAGCTCGCGCCGCTCGTCCGGCACGAGCGGAATGCCGCGCAGCAGGACGGAGCGGCCCGCATCCGGCACGTCGTCCACCGTCAGCCCCTGCGCGGCCAGGGTGTCGGGGACGATGGGGTCGGCCAGGAGCCGGGCCACGCCGGCGGCGCGCGCCAGCTCCCGCACCGGCAGCACGCCGTCCGCGGCCAGGCGGATGCCGCGGCGGCGGACGGCGTGCAGCAGCTCCCCGTCCAGGTAGAGCAGGCGGCAGCTCTCGCCGGGCACCATCCGCTCCAGCAGCAGGTCGGAGCCGTGCAGCGAGGCGCGGACGGCGGCGGATTCCACCTCGCCCGCGTCCGCGATCCCCGTCGTCACCCCCAGCCCGCTGGCGGAGCCGCGCACGGGCTTGATGACCCACGGCCCCGGTTCGTCCGCGACGATGCGCCGCGCCTCGTGCAGCGACGCCAGGGTGAAGACGTGGTGCCGGGGGACGGGGACGCCGGCCCGCGCGGCCAGACGCAGGCAGAGCGCCTTGTCCCCCGCCAGCCGCAGGGTGACGGGGTCGTCGGCCTGCACCACCCAGCCGCTGATGCGCGTGCGCTCCCGCCCCATCCGCACCTCCCAGAGCGCGGCCGAAAGGGGGACGAGCTCCGCCCCGATGATCTCCGCGGCGGCGCGCCAGTACCCGCGGTACTCGTCCAGCCGCTGGTCCACGTAGACGGTGCGCTCCAGCCCCAGCGTGCGCCTCCCCTCGCGCGCCAGCACGGCGCCCAGCCGGCGCGCGCGCAGCCGCAGCCCCGGCGCGCTCACGCCGCCCCCCGCGCCCGCTCGGCGAAGACGAAGTAGATGGTGTTTCCCGACAGCTGCCGCGCCCCCTCCCACCGCCGCGCGACCACCCGGCCGCCGGCATCCTCCACCATCTGGTCCAGGTTGTGGACGAGGGTGCGGTCGCGCTCGCGCGGGACGGATGCGGCCAGGCCGGCGTTGTCGGTCTCCGGGTGCGCCAGCCCCGCCAGCGCCAGCACGCCGGCCGTGCGCGCCAGCATGGCGGCCACGGCGGCCTGCGCGTCGGCGGGGCGCAGGTACATCAGCACGCCGGCGCAGAGCACCACGTCGTACGCGGGGTGGCTGAAGCGGCCGTCGATCGTGGTGGCGTCACCCACGGACAGGTGCACGCGCGAGCCGGCGCGGTGCAGCACCTGGCGCCCGCGCTCCACCGCGTATCCATCGATGTCCACCCCGTCCAGCACCCGGGCGGCGGGGAAGACGTGCGTCTCGGCGTAGCGCAGCAGGTAGCCCATGGAGCACCCCACCTCCAGCACGGAGCGCACGTCGCGCGCGGGGTCCACCCCCCGTTCGGCCAGCACCCGCCCCAGCTCGGCGAAGAGCAGCCGCCGCGACGGGTGCACGCGCTCCGCGCCGAAGCGCTGCTCGGGCTCGTACGTGGCGGCGTAGGCCAGGTGGTTGGACCAGAGAAAGCGGTGGTAGGCGTTCAGGTCGCGCTCGGCCAGGTCGCGCACCAGCTCGGCGCTCCACCACTCCGCGCCGGGCAGGCGGGAGCGCCCCGCCAGCACGGCCAGCCGCATCCGCACCCGCAGGGGGAGCGTGGCGCGCAGGCGGTGCTTGAGGGCGGCGCGCAGGCCGGCCGGCGGGGCGGGGGAGACGGCGGAGGCGTGCATGGGAAGGACGTGGGGGGCGGATGCGGGTCGGCCGGACCGCGGTAGCGCGTCGGCGGTTCGGCATCCCCTCCGGGCAAGGGGGGGACCGGGTGCCGTCCACCGGTGCCACACGACCGGATTCCTTGCCGCGCCGTGCCGGAGCGCCCCGCTGGCGGGCGATCCGCGGCGTGCGCCGGTCCGCGATCCGCCGACAGGTGTTGCGTCCGTTCCACACCGCCCGGCCACCCCCCGCGGGGATGCCCATCCCCCTTTTCCGCGGGGATGGACGGATTCGCATCCTCCCTCCACCGCCGCGGCGCGGGGTGTGGAGCTTGCCCCCTCAGGGCGCGCCGCGCCGGACCCGGCCGTCCGACCCATCCCCGTCGCTCTCATGCCCCGGCCCCTGCACACCCTGGCCCGCCTGGCCGCCCTGCTCGCCGCCGTTCCCGTGCTCTCAGCGCGGGCGGTGGCGGGCGCCGTCCGGCCGGGCCGTGCGGAGGGGGATGTACAGGCGGAAGGCGGCGGGGCGGAGGACGCCGTGTACGTGGTCGTCCCCTATCCGCCG
>DASQBH010000304.1:0-7510 GCA_035635315.1 Longimicrobium sp. | reverse complement strand
AACCCTCCGCCGGCTCGGGGCCGACGGACGCCGGCGCGGCGGATGGCGGCCGTGTCCGGGCTGGCGAAGACGCCGGGTGCGTCCCAAGTTGTGCCGCTTCGGTCGGTCCCTGATGCAACCAGCAGACTTACGATCCAGTGGCAGACGACCAGACGATCAGCCGCGTCGCCGTGCTCGGCGCGGGGACCATGGGCAACGGGATCGCGCAGGTGTGCGCGATGGCGGGCTACACCGTCGCGCTGCACGATCCGCAGCCGGGCGCCGTGGAGCGCGCGCTGGGCACCATCCGCGACAACCTGGACAAGGGCGTGGAGCGCGGAAAGGTGACCGCCGAAGCGCGCGAGACCGCGCTCGGCAACCTGCGCGACGCCGCGGACCTGCAGGCCGCCGCCTCCGACGCGGACCTGGTGATCGAGGCCGTCCCCGAGCGGATGGAGATCAAGACCAGCCTGTTCGCCGACCTGCACCACATCGCCCCCGCGCACGCCGTCCTGGCCACCAACACCTCGTCGCTCAGCGTCAGCCGCATCGCGCAGGCGACCGGGCGGGCGGAGCGGGTGATCGGGCTGCACTTCTTCAACCCCGTGCACATCATGAGGCTGCTGGAGGTGGTGCGCGGGCGGGAGACGTCGCAGGAGACGGTGGATGCGTCGCTGGCGTTCGCGCGGCGCATCGGCAAGGAGCCCATCATCGTCACCGACACGCCGGGGTTCGCCTCGTCGCGGCTGGGCGTGGTGCTGGGGCTGGAGGCCATGCGGATGGTGGAGCAGGGCGTCGCCACGCCGCAGGACATCGACAAGGCCATGGAGCTGGGCTACAACCACCCCATGGGCCCACTCAAGCTGACGGACCTTGTCGGGCTCGACGTGCGGCTGGGGATCGCCGAGTACCTGCACGGCGAGCTGGGCGGCGAGCAGTACCGCCCGCCGGAGCTGCTGCGGCGGATGGTGTCCGAGGGAAAGCTGGGGAAGAAGAGCGGGCAGGGCTTCTACGACTGGACGCAGGAGGGCCGGTGAGCCTGTACGAGACGCTGCGGATGGAGCAGGACGGCGCCGTCGCCATCCTCACCATCGACCGCCCGGAAAAGCGCAACGCGCTCAGCGGCCAGGTGCGCGCGGAGCTGGTCGCCGCCCTGGACGCCCTGCGCGACGACGGCATCGTGCGCGTGCTGGTGATCACCGGCGCGGGCGACAAGGCGTTCGTCGCCGGCGCCGACATCGCCGAGTTCGCCGACCGCACGCCGCTGGAGCAGCGCGCCACGATGACCGGCCGCCGCGTGTTCGACGAGGTGGCCGCGTATCCCAAGCCCGTGATCGCCATGATCAACGGCTTCTGCCTGGGTGGCGGATGCGAGCTGGCGCTGGCGTGCGACGTCCGCATCGCGGCGGATACGGCAAAGCTGGGGCAGCCGGAGATCAACCTGGGGATCATCCCCGGCGGCGGCGGCACACAACGCCTGCCGCGGGTGGTGGGCACCGGCCAGGCCATGCGGCTGATCCTTTCCGGCGAGATCATCGACGCCGCCGAGGCGCTGCGCATCGGCCTGGTCGACGTCGTGCACCCCGCCGACGGCCTGCGCGAGCGGACCCTCGACTTTGCGCGGGCGATGGCGGCCAAGTCGCCGGTGGCGCTGCGCATGGCCAAGTCCGCCGTCCGCGCCGCCGCCGAGATGCCGCTGGGTGCCGGCCTGCAGTACGAGACGGAGCTCTTCGTCACCTGCTTCGCCAGCGACGACAAGCGCGAAGGCGTCGCCGCCTTCCTGGAAAAGCGCCCCGCATCGTTTACGGGGCGATAGCTGCTGATTCAGCACCAGCGAAGAAGGCCGGGAGCGACGTGCTCCCGGCCTTCTTCGTAGTCCGAGGTCCCGGGTCCGACGCTACTGCGCCGCGACGCCTGTATCACCCAGCAGCTTGCGCGCCTCCGCGCCGATCACGGGGAGCTCCCACTCCTGGCCACGGTACGCGGCGTACATCAGTGCCAGCCAGAGCACCAGGCTGGCCAGCCCCACCACCATCACCAGCCCCAGCGCGAACAGCCAGCCGATCAGCGGAATGCGCACCAGCACCGCGTTGAACACGTTCATCACAAAGTTCACGATGATGAGCACCACGCCGACGAGCACCGACTGCATGGCGTGGAACCGCACGAACCGGCTCTCCTTTTCCATCACCAGAAAGGCGATTCCGGTAATGGGGCCCAGCACGTACGCAAGCGCGCCGGCGACGTTGTCAGAAAGCCCGGTGGTGGAGCCGGTGGAGGGCGTGGACATCGGATGCTCCCTGGTTCGGGGGGACGATCCTGCGGAAATCGGGGAAGTGTACGGTGGATGATAGTGTGCGCGGTGCACAGCATCAATCATCTCGATCCGTCCTGAAATGCCGCCTGTCGCTGGACGCGGAATCGCCGTAGATTCCGAACCGCCGCCCGTACACGCTCCTCCGCTCCGCGGCCTCTCCCACGCCACGCACCCGGTCACACGCCATGCTCGAGACATTCACCATCGAAACGTTCCAGCCGCGCATCGGTGAGATCTTTCACATTGTGGTGGACGAGGAGAACCGCCTCCCCACCAAGCTCACCGAGGTGCACCCCTGGGGCCCGGGAGCCGCCGCGGGTCGCGACCGCCATCCGTTCTCGCTCGTCTTCCACACCGTCCCGCAGGCGGTGTACGAGCAGAAGATCTACCGCGTGGAGAACGAGAACATGGAACCGTTCGAGATCTTCCTGAGCCCCATTGGCCCCGACGAGCGCGGCATGCGCTACGAGGCCGTGTTCACCTGAGCCACGTGGCGCAAGAGAACGGCCCCGGACGGCGTTCGCCGTCCGGGGCCGTTCGTTATCTCCCGCCGAACCGGGCGATCAGGGCGTGGCGCACGTTCCGTCCGTCATCGCCACCACGGCCCCGCCAAACGGCTCCACCGTGGCTCCGCCAACGTCGCGGCTGGAGACGAACGCCGCCACCTGGGCTGGCGTGGCACCTGCCGCGGGCACCAGCCCCTGCAGTTCCATGGTGTTGCCCGCGTACTGCTCCAGCACGTAGTCGGTGTTGAAGCCGCCGCCACCGGACACCTGGTTGTTCACCAGGTTGGTGCAGGTGCTGTTGACCTCACCCGGCGTGCCGTTCCCCGCGAAGAGGTACACGCCCGTGAAGGGGAAGCTGCCCCCCGCCGTGACGGTATTGTCACGGATGGTCAGGTCTGCCGTACCGGTACCCGCGCGCGCGCCGCCACGGAAGCCGATGGAGTGGCCCGTGATGACGTTGTTCGCAATCTCGACCACCGCCGAGCCCGTACCCTCCACCACCACGTCGACGCCCGCGCCGGAGTTGCTCGCGGAAGAGGTGGTGATGGCGGGATTGTTCGCCACCGTGCCTCGGAACCCGGCCGACCCGGTGGACCCTACCAGCACGCCCGCCCCCGACACGCTGCGGATCAGCGGATTGGCGGTGACGTCGAACGTCGTGGCCGAAGTTCCCGAGGCGGTAAGCGCCAGCGCGGTGTTGCAGCCGCTGACCGAGTTGCCGGTCGCCGTCACGCGCGAACGCGCCGTCGTCGCCGCATCGATCTGCACGCACTCCTGGCCGCCGTTGGAGACGGTGCTTCCCTGCAGCACGGTATGGAAGTTGGCGTTGTCGCGCAGCGCCACCAGCACGCCGTCCGTCGCGCCGTTCAGCCCGGCGTTGGTGAACGTGCTTCCCGACACCGTCAGCACGTCGGCCGTACCCGGGAAGGGATTGGACGCGGTGCTGTTGCGCACCAGCAGGTTGCGCCCGCCCGACCGGACAACGCTGGTCCCGGAGATCGTGTTGGTGGTGCCCAGTACACCGGCAAGGTAGATCCCGCCCTCAGTGGCGTCGTTGCCTGCATCCTCGATCGCACTGCCGGAGACCGTGATCCCCGTCACATTGCGGCCGGTGATGCCCTGCTCCGCCGCACCGTCGATCACGACCCGGTCCAGGGTGACCGACACCACGTTCAGCAGCTTGACCGCGCCGTTGCAGCCGGCGTTGGTCGTGGCGTCGCACACACCCGCACCGCCGCCATCCACCGTGTTGGCGTTGATGAAGTTCACCAGGTGCACCTCCACGTTACGGGCATCCGTCACCTGAAGTCCAGCGATCCCGGTGTTCTGGATGGTGCCGCCGGAGCCGGCCGTCGTGCCGTCACCCGTCACCTGCATGCCGTTGAGCACGCCGGTGTTGTTCAGGACAATGCCGTTCGCGCCGCCATTGGCCGAGACGCTGCGGAAGGTGAGCCCGGACGCGCCGATGGTGGTGTTCTCCACCCGCACCGCCACGCCGCCCGTGCTGGTGACGGTGTTCCCCGCTCCCGTCACGCTCACCGTGCCGCCACCCGTCGCCTGGAAACCGGCGCCGGTCGTTGTAGCGATCGCCAGGCCGCCGCCCCCGAACGAGATCGTCGCTCCGGCGTTGTTCGCCAGGTTTACGCCGGGGTTGGCACCCGTCGACAGGCTCTTGCTGCTGCCGGTAAACGCGATGGTGCCGCCCACGTTGTTCTGCACCGAAATGCCACTCCCCGTCGACGCGATAGTGCCGCTGAAGGTCAGCGCGCCGCCGGTCCGGCCCGTCACCGACACCGCCAGCGGCCCCGCCACGGCGATGTCGCCGCCGTAGCTGAAGGTACCGGCGCCGCCCGTCACGTCCGCGCCCGCGCCGACCGAGCCGGTGATGGAGCCGCCCGCGGCCGAGAAGCTGCCGCCCACGCCCACCAGCCGGATCCCCGCGCCCGTGCTTCCCGCCGACGACAGCGTGTCGAAGGAGCCGACCACGTCACCCGAGGACAGGTCCAGCGCCGGGCCACCCGTGGCGGAGACGGAGGTGGAGCCCACCGTCAGCGTGCCGAAGCCGCTCCCGGCGATCCCCGCGCCCGCCGCGGAGGTCACGTTCACCCCCTGCACCACGTTGTCCGCGGCCAGTTGGATCGTCGCCCCCGACGCCTTCGTGATCGTCGGCGCGGAGCCGGCGGCCAGCAGCACCACCGTCTGGCCGTTCAGCGTGGCCGTCACGTTCGCCGGCACGCCCTGCCCGGTGAGCGACTGGCCCGTCTTGAGGGTGATCCCGCCGTCGTACGGCGCCGCGCCCGTGCGGACGAAGATCGTCTCCCCCGCCGTCGAGACGGCCTCGGCCCCGGCCAGCGTGTTGAACGGCGACGCGTCGCGCCCGTCACCCGGGCCCGCGGCGTTGTCCACGTACCACACGCGGTACGTCGAGGTCATCGTCACGTTGGCATCCACCGAGTCCTGCCCGTCCGTCACCGTGTAGGTGAAGCTGTCCGCGCCGATGAAGCCCGGTGCGCTCAGGTAGGTGAAGCTGCCGTCGGCGTTGATCGTCACCGTCCCGCCACTCGTGGTCCCGAAGGTCCCGGGCACCGCCGACAGCGGGTTGTTCTCCCCGTCCGTGTCGTTGGCCAGCACGCCCGGCGCCGCGACGGGCACCGTCACGTTGCCGATTGCCTCGAACGCGTCGTCCTGCGGCACGGGCGGCGTGTTGGGGTTGAAGACCGTCAGCGTCGCGTTCCCCGAGGCCGCCTGGCAGGTGGCCGTGATGGTCGCGGAGCCGGGGGCCACGCCCGTCGCCAGCCCGCTGGCGTCCACCGTGGCGACCGCCGTGTTGTCGGACGACCAGGTGACGGCGCACGCGAGCGGGTTGCCGTGCAGGTCCAGCACGGTGGCCGTGAACTGCTGCGTGCCGCCCACCGCGATGGCGGCGGAATCGGGCGCCACGATCACCTGCGCCGCGATCCCTGTCTCGATGCGGAACTTGATCGGCAGAGTGCGGTCGTCCTGCAGGGGGATGTACTCCTGCGTGTCGACGTTCTTGAGCTCCTTCCCCGAGCTCACCACGTCCACGTCGGCAAAGCCCAGCTGGAACGTTCCCACGTACACCGAGATGCGGTAGTGCTTGGCGGGATCCAGGTTGAACTGGTTGGTGTGCCAGTTCACCTGGTACGACGAGGTGCCCACCTGCACCGTCTGCCCGCCCGTGCCGCTGGTGGTGGTGTACTGCGCAATCACCGTCCCGCAGGTGGTGCCCACGAGCTCGCAGATCTCCACGCGCGGCTGCAGGGAGCCGTCGAAGGTGCCCAAGTACGACGGGGCGGGCACCATCGGCGGCAGAAAGTAGAAGCCGGGGACGGCGCCCGCGTGAGCCGCGTCCGAGATGGTTGCCACGGGCTCGACGCCCTCGGGCGCCAGGGGGGATCCGGCGTCGCCGGTACAGGCGCCGATGCCGAGGATCAGGGCCAAGGCGGCGGCTGACTTGAGACGAAACATGATGCTCCTGAAAGCAGGGGGTTAGGGGGGCTTCGGCCTCGACGGTCGACTTAAACGTCCGCACGCTGGCGTTAGACGAGCGCAAACATGAGTTGTCGGATTCCGGAGGCCGGGACCGTGTGCCGGGAGGGAGGCGGAGCACACGGCGCGGGGGAGCGCTCGCATGGTCCAGGTTCCGGCGACACATGAGTTTGGCAGGATTCACGCCCACTTGGCCGCCTTGGGAAAACCCGCGTCTCCTCAGGCTTTCGCGCGTCCAGGATCAACGGGCGGAGAACCCGTGGAGTAACGAACTGTGACACCCCTGTCCCATCCTGTGGCAGCGCACGGGCAACTCGCCGCCGCGATGGGACATCTGCCGGACCGCGCCGCGGGGGCGGGGGCGGTGATGGGCGAGAGGAAGGGGAGGGATACGAAAGGACGGAATCGGCGCGGCGGACGGTCCGCGTGCCGTTCGCCGTGCTCAGGCCGGGACTGCCGCCGGGTACCGCTCCATCAGCAGGTACACCCCCTTCTCCTGCGCTTGGACGAACCCCAGCCGCTCGTACAGGCTGCGGGCGGGGTTGAAGATCTCCATGTGGATGCTGACCTTGCGGCCGCTGGCGTCGCCCTCCGCCAGGATCTCGCGCAGCAACCGCGTCCCCAGCCCGCCGCCGCGGTGCTCCGGCATCAGCGCGATGTCCACCACGCGGATGTCGTCGGGCCAGCGCGCCACGTACAGCCGGCCAACGGGCTCGCCGTCCAGCAGCACCAGGTCCCACGAGGTGTCGGTGTAGTTCTCGCGCCAGTACTGGTGCTGCGCGTGGAACTGCTGGCTGATGAAGGCGGCCTTCTGCACGGTCGTCCAGTCCACCTGCTTGAGTTCATCCTCACGGGTGGTGGCGTACAGCCGGTGCAGAAAGCCCATGTCGGTGTCGGTGGCCGGCCGCAGGGTAACGTTCATGGGAGGATGGATCAGGTTCGAGGTGCGTCCACGAGGAGAGCGGATGCTTTCGGTTCCGGACGAAGTGTGCTCCTGCAGGCGCGAAGGGGGCGGCCACCGGGACCGCCCCCTTGGCGTTCACTGCACTGCCTTCCGCCTACGGCCGCTGCGGGAAGATTCCCTGCAGCGCGATGCAGAAGTTGAGGGTGAGGTACGGTTGCATGTTGTTGTGCGGCAGGCTGCCGCCCGCGGGCGGGAGCCCCTGGGGCGCCATCTGCACCAGGTTCGCGCTGGTAT
>DASQBH010000303.1:0-6052 GCA_035635315.1 Longimicrobium sp. | reverse complement strand
CCACCTCCGCCCGCAGGTCCTTGTTGGTGGCCGTCAGCACGCGCACGTCCACGGGGATGGGGCCGGATCCTCCCACCCGCTCGATCTCGCCCGCCTCCAGCGCGCGCAGCAGCTTGGCCTGCGCCTCCATGCTCAGGTCGCCCACCTCGTCCAGGAACAGCGTGCCCCCGTGCGCCAGCTCGAAGCGGCCGCGGCGCCGGTCGGTGGCGCCGGTGAACGCGCCCTTCTCGTGTCCGAACATCTCCGACTCCACCAGGTCGCGCGGGATGGCGGCGCAGTTGAGCTTGATGTACGGCCCCTTTACCCGCTGCGAGCCGCGGTGGATGAGCGACGCGGCCACCTCCTTGCCCGTCCCCGACTCGCCGGTGATGAGCACGCGCGCGTCGGTGGGGGCGATGCGGGAGATCATCTCGCGCACCTTTTCCACCGCCGGGCTGCGACCCACCATCTCCTCGCCGGTGCCCAGCTCCTCCAGCAGCGTGCGGTTGATCTCGCGCGAGCGCCGCAGCTCCAGCGCCGACGCCAGGGTGAGCAGCACGGCCTCGGGGGTCAGCGGCTTTTCGATGAAGTGGTACGCGCCCAGCTTGGTGGCCTTTACCGCGTCGCCCAGCGAGGCGCGGCCGCTCATCATGATCACCGGCAGGTCCGGCGCCGCCTCGCGCAGGCGGGGGAGCGCGTCCAGCCCGGTGTCGCCGTCCATGTACAGGTCCATCAGCACCGCGTCGGGCTCTTCGCCCTGCACCTCGGCCAGCGCGGCGCGGGCGCTGCCGGCCTCGCGCGTCTGGTACCCCTCGGCGCGCAGCAGGCTGCCCAGCATCCGGCGGATGTTGGGCTCGTCGTCAACGATCAGGATGCTGGGTGACATCTGGGGGGCGGGTGCGGCGCGGACCTGCTGTGTGTCATCGGGACGCGCCTTCTACCTCAACGCCCACGGCAAGGTTTCCCCGCGGATGGTGGCCCGGTCGGGCGGATCGGGTGGTGTTTGCGGGTAAGAGATTGTGGAATAAGTGATTAGGGAGGATGCGGGGAAATGTGTCAGCGGAGTGCCGAGACGAGGGCCGCCGGCTCCGTCCCGGCGGTTGAAACCGCGGCTGGAAAGTCACGAAGTCCGCCTGCGCGGACCGTGGGGCAGATCCCGGGGAGCGCCGGAGGGTCAGGTGCGAGGGGCCGGCGCCCCCCTCCCCGGCCCTCCCCCACAAACTGCGTGGGGGAGGGAGGCGCGACGCACCTTCCAAAGTGGGATCGAAGTTCAACCTCCCCCAGGGGTTTTTGGGGGAGGTGGGCGAGGTTTACGAGCCCGGAGGGGGCGGACTTCGATGCCCTTCGAAGCGCCTCGAGTCCCCTTACCCTCTCTCCCCCGGCTGGGGCGCGGGCAGGGTGTCGCGCGGGGCGGGGCGCCAGCGGATGGCCTGCATCACCGAATCGATGGCGGCCGGGTCCTTCAACTCGCCGGTGCGCGTGTAGATGGCGCGGCCCCGCTCGTCCAGCACCAGGGTGATGGGGACGGTTCCGGCGCGGTACATCCCCGCCACCTTCTCGTCCGGAAAGCGCACGGTGGGATACGGCAGCCCGTGCTGCGCGATGTACTTTCGCGTCACGTCCACCGAGTCCAGCGACACGCCGTAGACCGCGGCGCGGATGGAGGTCATGGTATCCGCCGCGGCCTTGATCTGCTTCCAGGCGGGGATGCTGCTCAGGCAGTAGCGGCAGGTGGTGGTGTACATCAGCAGCACCTGCCGCCCCTCGCCGGGCACCTCGCCGATCGTCGTAGGCTGCCCCGCCTCGAGGGTGGGCGCCTGGAACGCAGGCATCCACATCCCCCGCATGGGCTCCGTGCGCGCCTGCCGCAGCTGGTACTGCGTCTGCTCCACCTGCTCGATCAGCGCGCGCTTCTGCTGGCCCAGCACCACCACCAGGACCGCCGCGACGGCCAGGGCAAGGTAGGGAAGGATGCGGAAAAAGCGGTCCTGCATGGCGTTTGCTCCATTCGGCGGGGGTGCGCGATGTGCTCGACCCGCAATTTACGTCGGGGAACGGACGATTCAAGCCCCGCGCTTTCCGCTCCGCCCCCGCCGCGCTACAATGCCGCGCCGGTCCCGAACCCGAACTCCACGTCCGCGGAAGTCTTTTCGATGCGCATCCATCCCTTCGTCGCCGCCGTGCTCCTGGCCTGCGCCTGCGCGCCCGCGGCGTCCGCGCAGAACGCCGTCCTGCGCCCGGGGAGCGCCGAGGTGTCCACGCAGGCCATCCTGGACCGCGTGGATGAGTTCGAGGTCTACTCCGGGGACGACCCCTCGCCGGTGGGGCGGATGACGCTCCGCACCCGCCTGGCCACGGTGGAGGGGACGCGCGCCATCGTGCGGACGGAGGCGATCTGGATGGACGACGAGCTGGTGCAGGTGGATTCGTTCAGCCTGGACGCCGGCACCCTGGCGCCGCTGGCCATGCGCTCGTCCAGCGTGGAGACGGGCGTGGACCTGCGGTTCACCCCCGGCCGCGTGCGCCAGGTGGACGACGGCGACTGGGGCGCCGACACGTCGGACGTGGCGCTTCCCGAGCCCGTCTTTCTGGGCGGCAGCGCCGACCTGCTGCTGGGCGCCCTGCCGCTGGCCGAAGGGTACACCGCCCGGCTGGCGGTCTACGACGCGGACGACGGGCTGGACACCATCGGGATCGAGGTGAAGGGGGCGGAGGAGCTGCCGCTTCCCAACGGCCGCCGGGTGCCGGCGTGGCGCGTGCTGGTCACCGAGGGCTTCCTGGTGTCGACGTACTGGATGGACCGGGAATCGCATGCGCTGGTGCAGTTCGAGAGCGCGGACGGCTCCCTGCGCATCGTCCGCTCGCGGGGCAGCCGCAGCCGCGCCCGCCCCACCGACTGAACCCGAACGGCACCATGAGCGACGCCCGGTCCCAGGTCCGCATCTCCCTGTCCGCGCCCCCGGAAGGCGACGTGGAGGAGAGCGACATCCGCGAAAGCCTTTCCGCCGTGGTCCAGACCGGCCCGCACCTGTGGCTGGGGTGCGACGAGACCGCCACGCTGGAGCGGGTGACGCGGCTGGAGGACGGCCGCTACGGCAACCATCGCACCTACCGCATCGCCGACGTGCTGGACCTGCCGGGCGGCGGCGACGGCGAGGTGGACGTGGAGGGGCTGGCGTGGGCGCCGCCGTACCTGTGGATCGTGGGCTCGCACGGCCGCAAGCGCGGCAAGGCCAAGCCCGAGGAAGGGGTGGAGAAGGCGTTCGCGGAGCTGGCGGACGTGGACCAGGACGACAACCGCTACCTGCTGGGCCGCATTCCGCTGGAAGAGGACCCACAGGGCGGCGGCCTGGTGCCGCGGCGCAGCTGCCCCGATCCGCGCGATCCCTCCGCCACCCTCACCGCCGCGCGCCTCAAGGGGAAGGGGCAGCAGAGCGCGCTGATGCGGGCCATCCGGGACGACGAGCACCTGCGCCGCTACCTCAAGGTCCCCGGCAAGGACAACGGCTTCGACGTGGAGGGGCTCGCCGCCGCGGACGGACGCCTCTTCCTGGGGCTGCGCGGCCCCGTGGTCCGCGGCTGGGCGGTGGTGCTGGAGGTGCAGCCGGTGGAGGCGAAGGGCCCCGAGCGGCTGAAGCTCAAGGGGATCGGTCCCGACGGGCGGAAGTACCGCAAGCACTTCCTTGACCTGGACGGGCTGGGTGTTCGGGAGATCACGGCGGACGGCGACGACCTGCTGGTGCTGGCCGGGCCGACGATGGCGGTGCGCGCGCCCGCCACCCTCTTTCGCTGGAAGGGCGCGCAGAAGCTGGAGACGGACTCCATCACCGGCCGCGACCAGCTGGAGAAGCTGATCGACCTGCCGCACGACGTGGACGGCGGGGAGGACCACCCCGAGGGCATCTGCTGCCTGGAGAACGACGGGTCGGGAGGGACGGAGGTGCTGGTGGTCTACGATTCCGGCGGTCCCGGCCGGCAGGACGGCGACGCGGTGGTGGCGGACGTGTTCCCCATCCGCGGCGGCGGGGGAGCGGGCGTGCTGGCATCGCTCTTTCCGTCCCACCGCGGCGGCCAGGGAGAAGGCGAAGACCGGAACGGAGGGCAGGGAGAGGGATGAGCGAGCCGTATCACGTGTTCATCAAGCCGGGCGATTCCGTGCGCGAGGTGGAGGCTGCGCTGGACGCCCTGAAGGGGCGCGGGGTGACGCGCGAGGGCGCCGGGCTGTACAAGTGCATGTACGTGACCCGCGCCAACCAGACGGTGCTGATGACGGAGACCCGCGACAGCGCCCTGGCGGCGGAGATGCGCGGCCGTCCCGGGTGGATGGAGCCCGGCGACCAGCCCCTGGACGCGTAGCCGCCATGCTGCACGTCACCAACGGCGACTGCGCGGCCGAGCGCATCCGCGCGGCGGGGGTGGAGGGCACCATCCTTCCCTGGCGCGACGTGCTGCACGACGGCCCCGTCCCCGCCGGCCTGCCCCTGGAGCGGCTGAGCACCGTCCGCGCGGACTTCATCGCCTCCGGCGGCGCCGGCACGGCGGACGAGATCCGCCGCTCCTTCGCCGAGCGCGACCGCATCCTCAGCGCGTCGCGCGGCGAGGACGAGGTGGTGCTCTGGTTCGAGCACGACCTGTACGACCAGCTTCAGCTCATCCAGGTGCTGGACTGGTTCGCGGACCATCCGCATCCCAACCTGACGCTCATCAACCCGCCCGAGTACCTGGGCAGCATCGGCGAGGCGCACGCGCGCGAGCTGTTCGGCGCGCGCCGGCCGGTCACGCCGGGGCAGCTGGCGCTGGGCCGCTGGGCGTGGGATGCCTTCCGCGGCACCGACCCGCGCCACGTCGAAACCGTGCTCTACGCCGACGACGCGGGCGAGCTGCCGCACCTTGCCGAGGCGCTGTTCCGGCTGCTGGAGGAGTACCCCGCCGTGGGCAGCGGCCTGTCCCGCTCCGAAGAGCAGATCCTGATCGCCTTCTCCGCCGGCCCGCGCACGCTGGCCGAGGCGTACCCCGCCTCGCACCACGAGGTGGAGGACGCGGTGTGGATGGGCGACGCGACGTGGCTGTCGCACGTGGAGCGGCTGGCCGGCGGGGCCCAGCCGCTGCTGGCGTACGAGGGCGATGCGGGGGATGCCATGCAGCGACGCGCGCGGATCACGGACGCGGGGCGCGAGGTGGTGTGGGGCCGCGCGGATGCGCTGTGGATGAACGGAATCGACCGCTGGATCGGCGGCGTGCACCTGTCCGGCCGCGAGGTCCCCTGGCGCTGGGACGCGGACGAGGAGTGCATCGTGCAAAGCTGAGGAGCCGATGGCTGCTTCTCCGCTGCTCCGCGTGATGATTTCGTCGTTCCGAATCCCGCGGCCCGGGGATTCGCGTAGAGTGGCACGCATCCTTCCACGAGGCGGGGCGCAATCCGCTTCGATCAGGCACCTGGCACTCGCAACCGGGCACTTTCCTTGGAGATCGGCCGGCTGACCCTTCCGCCGCTGCGCGACGAAGAAGAAAAACGCGCGCGGCTCATCAAGATGAAGCGCCTCGCCACGGGGCTGCTGGTGTTCGCCACGCTGGTGTTCATCGTCACCAGCATCCTGGAGCACCGCTGGCCGGGGCTGGGCTACGTGCGCGCCACGGCCGAGGCCGCCATGGTGGGCGCCATCGCCGACTGGTTCGCGGTGACGGCGCTGTTCCGCTACCCGCTGGGGATCCCCATCCCGCACACCGCCATCATCCCCAGCCGCAAGGACAAGATCGGCATCAGCCTGGGCAACTTCGTCCAGAACAACTTCCTCTCGCCCCCCGTCATCGTCGCGCGCATCCGCTCCGCCAACGTGGCGAAGAAGCTGGCGGAGTGGCTGGCGAACCCGGAGCACGGCGACACCGTGGGCAAGCACGCCTCCGCCGGGGTGAGCGGCCTGGTGCAGGTGCTGCGCGACGAGGAGATCCAGGAGATCATCGAGAGCAGCGTCGTCAGCCGCGTCCGCAAGACGCAGGTGGCGCCGCTGATGGGCAAGGTCCTTTCGCTGGTGACGGCGGAGAACCGGCACCAGGAGCTGCTGGACAGCGCCAT
>DASQBH010000302.1:0-3147 GCA_035635315.1 Longimicrobium sp. | reverse complement strand
AGGGAAGCCGGCGGAGGCGGAGCTGGCGACGGCGTAGGGGCCTCGGACCCTCACCCGGCTCGTTCCTCGCCTGCCCTCTCCCACAAACTGCGTGGGAGAGGGGATAGACGGCACGGGCGGTGGGGTGCTTCGGACGGGGCGAGCGCGAGGGGCGGGCGCCCCCCTCCCCGACCCTCCCCCGCAAACGGCGCGGGGGAGGGAGGTGCGACGCACCTCAGGGAGCAATCCAAGACTATTGAGACGTTCATACCCTCTCCCGCTTGCGGGAGAGGGTGCGAGCCTAAGCGAGCGGGTGAGGGCCGTATCGGGCGCAGCTCGATGCTTGCCTGAATCGATGATATCACCCCCTCACCCGTTCACCGAAACGTCCCCGGGCTCACGCTGTAGGTGAGGTGGTACTTGCCGGCGTCGTCGTCGGGGCCCCAGAAGCCCAGCTGCTCGGACCACAGGATGCTCTGCAGCCGCTTGCCGCTGAGCGTAAGGAACCCCGCCGCGCGCGTGGTCACCACGCCCAGCGCGCGCAGGTCCGCCAGCCCGCGGAACACCGTCGCGGCACGCTCCGCCACGATCCGCTTCGCCGAGCCGGGGCCGATGCCGGGGACGCGCAGCAGCGTCTCGTACGCGGCCGTCTTTACCTCGACGGGAAAGAACTCCGGGTGGGCGAGGGCCCAGGTGGTCTTGGGGTCGTTCTGCAGCGGCAGGTTGCCCTTGCCGTCGAACACCACCTCGTCGGCGCCAAAGCCGTACTGGCGCAGCAGGTAGTCCGCCTGGTACAGCCGCTGCTCGCGCAGCACGGGCGTCTCGGGCGCGTTCTCCATCGGCGTTTCGCGGATGGGGCGAAAGGCGCTGAAGTGGGCGTGGTGAATGCCGCCCGCGGAGTACAGCTCCGTCACCTTGCCGATGAGCGTGCGGTCCGTGTCGGGCGTGGCGCCCACCACGAACTGCATCGTCATCCCCGACGCGCCGCCGGGGCGCAGCGGGTCCGCCGGCCGCCCCTCGCGCCGCTCCGCCTGTTCCCGCCGCACCAGCCTGCGCGCCGTGTGCAGGCTGGTGAGCGCCGTCTCCAGGCTCTTCTCCGGCGCGATCTGCGCAAGGCTCTGGCCGCAGGGCGCCTCCAGGTTCAGCGAGATGCGGCTGGCCAGCGCGGTGAGCCGCTCGATCTGCGCGGGCTGGCCGCCGGGCACCATCTTTACGTGCACGTAGCCGCGAAAGCCCTCGCGGTTGCGCAGCAGCTCCAGCACGGTGATCAGGTCGTCCATCACCTTGACCGGCTTGCCGGGGATGCCGGTGGTGATGAACAGGCCGCTGCACCAGCCGCGTCGGTGCGCCTCCATGAAGATGCGCACCAGCTCCTCGGGCTTGAGCAGCGTGCGCGGCATGTCGCGGTCGCGGCGCATGGGGCAGTAGTGGCAGTTGAAGCTGCACGCGTTGGTCATCAGAATGCGCAGCAGCGACATCTGCCCCTTACCCGGCACGCGCAGGTCGCGGATGTTCAGCGGCCGCAGCGCGCCCACGTCCTTCGTGTGCCGCAGCCGCGGCGGCAGCACGCGGTCCCTGCCGCCCGCCCCGTCGTGGTCGTCGCCCGCCAGGGTGATCAGCAGGTCTAGCTTCTGGTCCAGCGTCATCGTGTCCACGGCGTCCTCCGGATGCTTCGGCATTTCTTCGCATCCGAATAAAAGCCGAACTGCCCCGGAACGCAAGAGCCGCGTGCGCGTGGCGGGCGCATCCCCCAACCGCGTGGGACGGCCGTGCCCCGGCGGCTGTACATCGCGCGCCCCGGCACGTCGGCTCCCGAGTGCCCGCGGAGGAGCGAAAACCCAGCGGGGAGGCCGTCTTCTGCGACTGGCCCGCCGCATGCATTGGCCGCCTGGTGCTGTCTCTCCGGGGCCCCTTCACCAGCCCCGATCCCGCTCCCCGCGGCGCGACGTTCCGCGCCACTCGTCGCCCTCCAGGTGCGTTGCCGCGTCCGCCGTCCGGGGAGACCTCATCTTCCTCCCGGAGGTCTTCATGTCACCCCGTTCCATGCACGCCCGTTCCGGCCGCCTGATGGTGGCGGCGGCCGCCCTCGCCGCGCTGGCCGCCTGCGCCGACGCTACCGCGCCCGACGCCGCGGTGTCCGGCGGCCCGCTGAGTGCCGTGGCGCCCGTCACCCTGACCCTGGTGAGCGGCGCCGGGGCCATCGGCGGACAGGACGCGGCCAACCCGGTGAGCACCGACGGCGGCGCCACCTTCCAGCCGGCGAACATCGTCGCCAAGCACCCCTCGTACGCCGTCCCCTTCGCGGGGAGCAACTGGATCGCTCCGTCCGGCTTCGTGAGCTACGGGCAGTCGTCCATCTACCGCG
Organism: Longimicrobium sp.; assembly: GCA_035635315.1. GTDB lineage: Bacteria > Gemmatimonadota > Gemmatimonadetes > Longimicrobiales > Longimicrobiaceae > Longimicrobium. Next base: position 803 of record DASQBH010000302.1, on the reverse strand, counting down.
CCACCTTCACCCTCCCCGCCGGCTTCAGCGCGCCGTCGCTGGCCATCCAGGTGCACGCGGACAACTACGCGGCCATCCGCCTGAACGGCAACCTGGTGGGAAGCCAGCCGGCCGCGGAGATCTTTGCCAACTTCCAGGACCCGGCGGAGAGCTTTGCCACGGCGAACCCGGCATTCTTCCAGGCGGGCACCAACGTGCTGGAGATCCAGGTGGGCAACTTTTCCGGCCCCACCGCGCTGGACTACCTGGCGCAGGTCACGTACACGCCGGTGACGCTCGACGGGCTGTGCGAGCTGACGCGGCAGCTGGTGCCGCACCACGGCGTGGCGAACTCGCTGTGCGTCAAGCTGGACGCGGCGGCCCGCGCCCTGGCGCGAGGGAACGAGGAGGCCGCGCGGGGATCGCTGGAGGCGTACATCCACGAGGTCAGGGCGCAGCGCGGTAAGAAGATCGCCCCCGCCGACGCCGACACCCTGATCGCGCTCGCCACACTGCTGCTGCCGTGAGGGTGTCGCCGAACCTCAGGCATCGGAGCGAAGCGGTGTCTTCCTGAGGGAGCGCACCACGTGCAACTGGAAGTCACACAAGAACGTGCGCGCAAGCGAAGGATCCTCTCCCGGCAGTCTCGGGGCTGGATTCACGACATGAATCCAGCCCCACGCTTCTGCCGGCAAGATCCTTCGGTCGGCGCCAAAGCCCTCGTAATCAACCAGTTGTGGAGTGGCGCCTCCCTCCGGAAATCATGGGTATCTCCGGATTCGGGATCGGAAAGCGATCCGCCCGCAGTCCCATGCGGATGAAAG
>DASQBH010000301.1:0-3556 GCA_035635315.1 Longimicrobium sp. | reverse complement strand
GCCCGTTCGCGCCAGACCCACGGCAAGCTCGACTCCGATGACGCGATGGCCCTGCGCGCCGCCGAGCTCTCCGCGTGGGCGCGCCGCAACGCCCGCATGATCATCGGGATCGCCGCGGTGGCGCTGGTGGTGGTGGGCGGGCTGGTGGTGTGGAAGTACTCGCAGGCGCAGCGGCGCGCCGTGGCCGCCGAGCGGCTGCTGGGGATGGCGGCCAACCCCGTGCTGGTCTCCGCCGCCGGCATGCGCGAGCTCGAGGCCTTCATCCGCCAGTACGACGGCACCCCCGAGGCCGACGAGGCCCGGCTGATGCTGGCCCAGGCGCAGCTGGACCAGCGCCAGACCGCGCAGGCGATCGCGCAGCTGCGCGCGGTGGCGGACGGCGGCTCAAAGCTGGCCCCGCAGGCGGCGATGATGCTGGGCTCCGCGCACGCCCAGGCCGGCGACCGCAACGCGGCCATCCGCGCCTACACGCAGGCCGCCGAGCGGTCGCGGATGAAGTACCAGAAGTTCGAGGCGCTGGGCCAGGCCGCGCTGCAGCACGAGGCCGGCAACAACTACAAGGCCGCCGCCGACATCTACCGCGGGCTGCTGGCCGAGAGCGAAAAGGGCTCGCAGCAGGCCACCATCATCGAGATGCGGCTTACCGAGGCGCTGGCCAAGGGCGGCGGCCGCTGAGCCTTTCCGCCGCCGCAACGGTGGTCCTTGCTGCCCCGCTGGGGCTGATCGAGATCCCGTATCCCCGGATCGACCCCGTCGCCCTGCAGCTGCCGGGCGGCCTGGCCATCCGGTGGTACGGGATCGGCTTCATGGTGGCCTTCGCGGCCGGGTACTACATCCTCAAGCGCCTGGCCCGCAGCGGCTTTCTCCCCATCGCCCCCGACAAGGTGGGCGACCTGCTCTTCGCCCTGATCGTGGGCGTGATCCTGGGCGGGCGGCTGGGCTACATCCTCTTCTACGACTTTCCCAGCTTTGTCCAGAACCCGGCGCGGATCATCCGCATCTGGGAGGGCGGGCTCGCGTTCCACGGCGGGTTCCTGGGCGCCATCGCGGGCGGCTGGTGGTACGCGCGCAAGCACGGCGTCCCCTTTCTGCGCCTGGGCGATTCCATCACCCTGGGGGTGGGGCCGGGGATCTTCGCCGTGCGGGTGGCCAACTTCGTCAACGGCGAGCTGTACGGCCGGGTGACCACGGAGGCGGTGCCGTGGGCGGTGCGCTTTCCCACCGACCCCACCGCCATGCGGCTCACCGGCGCCGCCGCCGGCCGCGGCCTGCGCGAGCGGGAGCTGCTCATCGAGCGGGCGTACGAGACGGGGCTGTGGGACCGGGTGCGCGACCAGGTGCCGCTGCGCCACCCGTCCCAGCTGTACGAGGGGGTGACGGAGGGCATGCTGCTGGGGCTGCTGCTGTGGGCGCTGTACGCGTACAACCGGCGGCGCGGGCGCGACCTGGCGCCGGGGACGTACGGCGGCGTGTTCGTGCTGGGCTACGGCATCATGCGCTCGCTGATGGAGCTGTTCCGCCAGCCGGACGTGCAGTTCACCGACGCGGGCGACCCCGTGGGCACCGTGCTGGGCCCGCTGACCATGGGGCAGACGCTCAGCCTGGCGATGATCGTCCTGGGCATCTGGCTCATCGTCCGCGGCATCCGCATCGGCGCGGCGCCGCCGGCGGAGCCCGTGGCGGAGACGCCACCCGCGGAAGCCGCGTCCGCGGAAAGCTGATCGGGCGCGCTACGGCGCGCCTTTTTTCTTGGTCGCCAAGGGTGCAGGCGAGCCGGGTGAGAGTGCGCCGACGCCGTTCAGCCGTCGTCTGGCGGCATCCCCTAAGCCGGCCGGCGTGCTTTCCCGTTTCGGGTTGGACATCGGGTGTTGAATCACGGGTTGGTCGGATGGTGCAGATGCAATGAGGGGCCATGTGAATTTTTTTTGAGGGGACCCCCTCATGCTCATCCCCACCAGCATCCTCATCCCCATCATCCGCTGGCGAGACGCCTGCCGGAAGCGCACCGGATCCAGCCTCCACGAACACCTGATGCGCGATCTTGCACAGTCTCGGAGCGCGAGCAACCCAGCGCGTTCCCGCTGTGATCGTGCGCGCGGATGGTTCACGGGATCGCGCATCAGGTGAAGCCGGATGGCGGGTTGCGGGGCGCTTCGGACGATGAGGGGGTTCCTGAAAAAACGCGGATGGCCCCCTGCCGCGCTTACATCCCTCTCCCGTTCCCGACGTCTCCACAGAAGCCTGGTGCGCACCGCGACGGCCGATGTGCGGGACACGGTGTTGCGCGTGGTGAGCTCGCTACGGTTTCAGGCGATGCGCGGCGTGCGACAAGATCCACGGTGAACCGTTTATCATCCCTGCACCTCTCCTCCGCCGCGGGGTATCCCACTCGACGAACTGGGCACTCGAACCTGGGCACTTTGCTCCTCATGAGCGCCGGACATCACCACCATCACGGACATTCCCACGGGCACGCGCACGGGCACGCGCACGGCTCCGCGCACGGCTCCGCGCGCAACCGGCGGCGGCTGGCGTGGACGCTGGCGCTGGCGGCCGTGTACATGGTCGCGGAAGTGGTCGGCGGACTGCTGAGCAACTCGCTGGCGCTGCTGGCCGACGCGGGGCACATGCTGAGCGACGTGGGCGCGCTGGCCCTCTCGCTCTTCGCGCTGTGGATGGCGCAGAAGCCGGCCACGCCGCGACACACCTACGGCTACTACCGCACCGAGATCCTGGCCACGCTGGCCAACGCGGCCACCCTCATCGCCATCTCGCTCGTCATCTTCATCGAGGCGGTCAGGCGCTTCTACGCGCCGGAGCCGGTGATGGGGCTCACGGTGATGTGGATCGCCGCCGGCGGCCTGGCGGTGAACGTGATCGGCCTGCTGGTGCTGCACGGCGGCAAGGACGAGAGCCTGAACATCCGCGGCGCCTGGCTGCACATGCTGACGGACGCGCTGGGGAGCGTGGGCGCCATCCTGGGCGGCCTGGCGGTGTGGGCCATGGGGTGGCGGTGGGCGGACCCGGCGGTCTCCATCGCCATCGCGGTGCTGGTGCTGTACTCGTCGTGGCACCTGCTGCGCGAGAGCATCAACGTGCTGCTGGAGGCGACGCCCGGGCACATCGACCTGGAAGCGGTGCGCGGGGCCATGCTGGGGGTGGACGGCGTGGAGGAGGTGCACGACCTGCACGTGTGGACCATCACCAGCGGGATGGAGGCCATGAGCGGCCACGTGGTGGTGGGCGACCGGGTGGAGCGCCGCCAGTCGGGCGACATCCTGTCGGACCTGCACGACGTGCTGCACGACCGCTTTGGCCTGCACCACCTGACCATCCAGATCGAGCCGCGCGGGTTCCAGGAGCACCCCTGCGCCCCCCTCGCCGCCGCGGAACGGACGGCCCGGGCGGCGTCCTAGCCGGACGGAATCGGCGAACGTCATCGGCCGCTTGCCCGGGATCGGGCGAGCGGCCGGTTTGCATTCTGAGTCACCCGGCGCTGAGCGCACCCTGTAGGATGAAAGTGCAGTTCAACCTCCCCCAGGGTTTTTTGGGGGAG
>DASQBH010000300.1:0-3432 GCA_035635315.1 Longimicrobium sp. | reverse complement strand
CCCGCCGCGCCGTGCCCGGCCTGTTCGTACGTCATCCCCACGGCGCCCGTGAGGCTGGGCCACGAGTCGCCGTAGCCGGGGTAGAACAGGTCGAACGCCTCGCCCGTGTAGTAGGCCCACCCCTGCTGGTCGAACGCCCGCGCGTTGCCCTGCCCAAAGCGCCGCCCCCACGCCAGGATGTGGTCCGGGTAGATGGGGTTGATGGGCGCCGCGGCGGGAAAGAAGAAGTAGGTGCTGTTGTGGTACATCTCGTGGAAGTCCACGTGCACCTGCGGGTTCCACTGCCACCAGGTGGCCAGCCGCGCCCGGGTCTCGGCCTGCGTGGCCCAGCTCCAGTCGCGGTTCAGGTCGAACAGGTAGTGGTTGAAGCGCCCGCCCGGCCACGGCTCGCGGTGCTCGCGCGCCTGCGGGCTCACGTTGGGCTCCGCGCCCACCACGGAGCTGAACCATCCCACGTAGCGGTCGCGCCCGTCGGGATTCGTCGCCGGGTCGATGATCACGACGAGCGAATCCAGCACGCCGGCCACCTCCGGCGCGCCCCGCGCCAGGTCCCACGCGGTGTAGAGGGCCGCCTCGCTGGACGAGCTCTCGTTGCCGTGCACGCCGTAGCTGAAGTAGACGACCGCCGGGTTGCTCTCCGCGATCTGCCGCGCCCGCTCCGCGCTGGTCTCCGGCCGGGTGAGCTCGGCGTTGGCGGCCAGGATCGCGTCCAGCCGCTGCAGGTTCTGCGGCGAGGCGATCACCAGCTGGATGAGCTCGCGCCCCTCCGGCGTGGTGCCGTACGGGCGGTAGTCCACCAGCGGCGAGGCCTCCGCCAGCGCCCGCGCGTACCGCTGCACGCCCGCGTAGGGGGTAAAGCGCTCGCCAAGCTGGTAGCCCAGCACGTCCGCCGGGGACGGGGGCGCCTGCTGCGCGGCGGCCGCGCCGGCCGCCGCCTGGGCAAGAAGGGCCGCGACCGCCGCGTGGCGGAAGGATCTGCGAAAGTTGGGGCGTGCCATGCCGGTGCTTGTTTTTCAGTGGGTGGACGGGTGACGCCGCCCGTAGCTTATCCGGCGGCCGCGGGCGGCGCAACGCGTGTCTTGACACAAACCCGCGTCTCCGGTAGGCTCCGGTTCCGGAAATCCGCCGCGCGGGCGCCCTCCCGCATCGCCCGCCGCGCATCCGGGGCCGGGCGGTATCCAGACGTTTACGCAGTCGCCTTCGATGATGATGATCCGCCGCGTCCCGCTGTTCCTGGCCGCCACCCTCGCCCTCGCCGCGTGCGGGGGGGACAAGCAGCCCGCGGGCGTTATCCCCCAGGAAAAGTTCATCGCGGCCAACGTGGCGGTGCGCTCGCTCCCCGACGGCGCCACGGCCGAGCAGCGCGCGGCAGCGCTGCGCAAGCACGGGGTGACGGAGCGGCAGCTCAAGGCGTGGGTCAATGGCCACGCGGGCGATCCCGAGACGCTGGCCAAGGCGTGGGAGCGCATCGCCTTTCAGCTGGACAGCCTGAGCAACCCCACGCCGGTCCCGCAGCCCCACCCGTCCACCACGCCGGACGCCACGCACCCGCCGCCTCCACGCCCCGCCGCGATGGTGGACTCGGTCACCCTTGCCGCGCCGCCTCCGCCCCCCACCGCGGTGAACCGGCCGCGCCCCGAGCCCACCCGCCGGCGTCAGACGCCCCCACGGGTGCAGTAGGCGCACGGCCGCGCCCGCGGTCCCGCAGAATCGATCCGCCTCCCCTTCCCCGTCGTCATCCCCCGAACGCGGGATTCCAGCGATGACCACCCTGTTCGATCCCGACGCACGCGAGCGCATCCTGTCGCGCGTGGACCGGCTGGCGCCGCAGCAGAAGCCGCTGTGGGGGAAGATGGATGCGCCGCGGATGATCGTGCACCTGACGGCGCAGCTGCACACGGGGCTGGGCGAGCTGAAGTGCACGCCGAAGAAGACGCCGCTCAACAACTGGCTGATGCGGCGGCTGATCGTCTACTGGCTGCCCTGGCCCAAGGGCTCGCCCACCGCGCCGGAGTTCCTGGCGCAGCCCTCCGCCACCTGGGATCAGGACCTGGCCACCCTGCGCTCCGCCATCGCCCGCTTCGGCGCGCGCGGCGAGGGTGGCGAGTGGCCGCAGCACCCCGCCTTCGGTCCGTTGAGCGGGCGGATGTGGGGCGTACTCGCCTGGCGCCACCTGGACCACCACCTGCGCCAGTTCGGCGTGTGAGCGTGCGGGGGATTGGATGATGCGCCTGCGCGACTGGCCCGCGCGCCGGATCGGCCGGATGTGGCTCGGTGGATGTGCCCTGGAGGTGCTGCTGATGGCGGCGCTCATCTCCACGGGCGAGCCTCCGACGGAGCCTCCTCCGCGGTCGCCCAGGCAGGCGCGCGCCACCGCCCCTGCCGAGACGTCCACGCCGGAGGAAGTCGACGCCGCGCTACGGCAGATCGGCATCTCCGTCACCCGCGAACCGCTGCCGTCCGGCCACACGCGGATGCGGTTTCTCCGGGACTCGTCGTTCGTGGTGGCGGACGTACGAGGCGACACGAGCACGATCGTGCAGGCGTCCCCCGACGTGGAGCAGGCCTTCGGTACCATGGCGAACGCCTGGGGGGCCGCCATGGATGGCTTCGCGAGGCTGCTCCTGATCGTCGCCGCCGTCCTGCTTCCGGTCCCCGCCCTGCTGGTTTGCATCACCCTCGCCTGGGCCGTGCTGCGCCGGCAGGACCGCAGATCAACGCACCACGTGACGATCGGCTGAAACGCGCGGCGCCTTCGACGCGTATGCTCGCCCCGTGCCGAAAGATAGGCCACGAACGCGAACACAGAGGTTCGCGAAAACGTTGCGCCGGCGCGGCGATCGCAACAGACTGCGGCAGTCCCGGCCGCCCCCCGCGTTTCCGCCTCGATCGCGCGTTTCCACCCTTCATCCGTGAGCCCGTCCATGACCCGACGCACCCTCTCCGCCGGCCTTGCCACCCTGGCCCTGGTGGCGCTTCCCGCGGCGCTCCCGGCGCAGGCGTTCACCCCCGGCGACCGGGTGATCTACCAGGAGAACTTTGCGCAGCCGGCGGACAGCATCATGCGCCACCTGCGCAACGTGCACTCACGCGTGAGCTTTCGCGGCCACGGCAACACGCCCGGGCTGCACGCCCGCACGCCGGCGGAGTTCCAGATCGTGCTCCCGGAGCAGCTTCCGGCGCGGTACACGCTGGAGTTCGACTTTCACATCCCGGGCGACAACCACGTGGCCGTCACCACCCTGGGACCCAACGGCCAGGAGCGCGGCACGGTGGTCTGCGGGCCGCACTTCGTGAACACATCCAACGGCGAGGGCGACGATCGCACGGTTTCGCTGGACGAGATCGAGCGCCTGAGCGGGACGGAGGAGCGCGTGAACCACTGCGCGGTCTCGGTGGATGGCGATCGCGTGACGATCTGGGTCAACGGCG
>DASQBH010000299.1:0-4971 GCA_035635315.1 Longimicrobium sp. | reverse complement strand
GTTGGAAAGCGTCTGCAGCGGCCGGTCTACATGCGCGCGCACCCTTCCCGCCAGCAGCAGCGCCGCCGCCGCCAGCAGCCCCGTCAGCCCCCAGCGCAGCCCCGTCGAAAAGTCCCCCATCCACAGCAGCACGAGCGCCGTCCCGGTAGCCGGGACGGCGGTGAGCAGCGCCAGCAGAAAGATGCGCAGCTGGTGGCGCAGGGGGCGGCGGATGATCTTCACCAGGTACGGAGCGTGTGTGCCGGGCGGCGCGCGCGGCGGATGTGATCCTTCCCGAACCCGCGGCGTTGACTTCCTGAGGGAGCGCCGCAGGGAACCCGGAACCCGCGTGATCGACTGCGCGCGACCGAAGGATCTTCTCTCCCCCCGCGTGAGGCAAGCCATGCGGCACGGATCCGGCCCCGCGGCTCTGCCGGCGAGATCCTTCGGTCGGCGCCCGGACTCCCTCATTCAGGAGAGCTCCGCACGGCGCCTCCCTCAGGAAGTCAGCATCCGGTGTTCACGGACGAGGGGGTCTCGCGGCGGGGGCGGCTACAGGCCGTAGCGCTGCAGTCGGCGGTACAGGGCGCTACGGGACAGGCCCAGCGCCTCTGCGGCCTGGCTCACGTTGCCGTCGTGCCGCTGCAGCGCCTTGCGGATGAGCACGCGCTCCACCTCTTCCAGCGGCATGTCGTCCAGGTTTCCCGCCGCCGCGCCGGCCGCGGTGGGCAGCGTGAGGTCCGCCAGCTGCACCGTGTTGCCGTGCATCAGCAGCAGCGCGCGCTCCACCGTGTGCTCCAGCTCGCGGATGTTGCCGGGCCAGGCGTAGTCCAGCAGCGCCTGCATGGCCTCCGGCGCGATCCCCTCGATCAATCGCCCGTAGCGCGCCGCCCGCTTGCGAAGAAAGTGGTTGGCCAGCAGCGGCACGTCCTCGCGCCGCTCGCGCAGGGGGGGCAGGCGGATCTCCACCGTGTTCAGCCGGTAGAGCAGGTCCTCGCGAAAGCGCCCCTCGGCGATCTCCTTCGACAGGTCGGCGTTGGTGGCGGAAAGGATGCGCACGTTCGCCCGCTGCGTCCGCGAGCTCCCCACCCGCTGAAACTCGCCCGTCTGCAGCACGCGCAGCAGCTTGGCCTGCAGCTTGGGCGAAAGGTTGCCGATCTCGTCCAGAAAGAGCGTTCCCCCGTCGGCCATCTCAAAGTAGCCGGTGCGGTCGGACTTGGCGTCGGTGAACGCCCCCTTCACGTGGCCAAAGAGCTCGCTCTCGAACACGCCCTCGCTGATGCCGCCCGCGTTCACCGTCACCAGCGCGTTGCCGGCGCGGTTGCTGGCGGCGTGGATCCACCGCGCCACCACCTCCTTGCCGGTGCCGTGCTCGCCGGTGATGAGCACGTTGGCGTCGGAGGGCGCCACGCGCTCCATCATCCGCTTTACCGGCTCCATGGCCCGCGACTCGCCGATCAGCTCGGGAAGGCCGTCGCGGCGCAGGCGGCGGTTCTCCTCCTCCAGCTTGCCCGTCTTCTGCAGCGCGCGCCCCAGCTCCACCTGCGCGCGCAGGATGGCCACCAGGCGGGCGTTGTCCCACGGCTTCTCGATGTAGTCGCGGGCGCCGCGGCGCATGGCCTCTACCGCGCCCTCCACGCTCCCCCACGCCGTCATCACCACGATGGGGAGATGGGGATGCACGGCGTTCACGCGGGTCAGCAGGTCCATCCCCTCCTTGCCGGAGGTGGTGTCGCGGGCGTAGTTCAGGTCCAGCAGCAGCGCGTCGAAGGTCTGCTCCTGTACGGCGGAGGCCACCGCGGCCGGGGAGGCGGCCGTGGTGACCTCGAAGCCTTCGGCGCGAAGCAGAAGGCGCAGCGCCTGCAGAACGTCCGCCCGGTCGTCGGCGACCAGCACCCGGGGGGGAGACTCAGCGGCCATCGGTACGGTCAGAAGGTGAACGGCAGCACGGGTGCGCCAGAGACGCGCTGCAGCTGGGCCAGCGCGCGCAGCGGGGCAAAGCGCGCCGCGATCGCCTGGCGCTCGGCCTCGCGGGCCAGCCCCTCGGCCTGCATGCGCTCCACGATCGGCGCCACGCCCACCCGGTAGCGCTCCGCCGCGTGCTCGCGCTGGCGCCCCGCCAGCACCAGGTTGGCGGCCGCACGCTCCTGCAGCAGCGCCATCCGCCGCAGCGTCCCCGCCGCCACCTCCACCTCGCGGGCAAGCGCGGCGCGGCGCACGGCCAGCCGCGCGTCGGCCTGCTGCACGGCGGCGCCGGTGCGCTGGCGCGCGGCCATGCGGGCGCCGGGCTGGTCGAACAGGTTCCAGCTGAAGTTCAGCCCGTAGATCCCCAGCTCGTTCCGCGGCTGAAAGGTCACCGCCTGGCGGGTGTCGCCGAACTCCGAGCGCTCCCACTGCGCCCACAGGCTCACGGTGGGGATCAGCCGCATCCGCTCGGCGCTGCGGGCCAGCCCCGCGGCGGAGCGGGTGGCGCGCAGGGCGGCCAGCTCGCTGCTCTCGTCCACCACGCGGCGGCGCAGCTCCTCTTCCGACGGCAGCGACGCCGGGTCCGGCAGCACGGGCTCCGCCAGCGCGGCAGGAACGTCGGCGCCGGGGCCCAGGTGCTCGCGCAGCGCCAGCCGCCCGGCGTCCGCCGCCGTCTGCGCCTCCATCAGCGCCAGCTCGGCGTCGCCCACGGCCAGCCGCGCCTGCAGCACGTCCAGCTCCGGCACGCCGCCCACGGCAAAGCGCCCTTCGGCAATGCGCAGCAGCTCGGCGGCGCGGTCCTTCTCCGCGCGGCGCAGTTCCAGCAGCGCCTGCGCCTCCAGCGCGTCAAGGTACGCCAGCGTGACCTCGGCGGCTACCCGGGCGCGGGCGCCGGCCAGCGTCTGGTCCGCGGCGGAGGCCTCGGCGTTGGCGGCGCGGATCTGCAGCATGGTGGCCGGGTTCACCAGCTCCCAGTTGGCGGTGAGCGCGGCGGAGGTGCCGTAGCTGTTGCGCAGCGCGATCAGCGAGTCCGGCAGCGAGATGATGCCGCCGGTGATGGGGTCGCTGGCGGTGCGCTGCAGCGTCCCCACCTGGATCACCCCCGCCTTGAGCTGCAGCGAGGGGAGCAGCCGCCCCCACCCCTCCCAGCGCGTAGCGCCGGAGGTGCGGTGCTGCGCGCGCGCCTCCTGGATGGCGGGGCTGGCCGCGACGCCCTGGCGCACGGCCTCCTGCAGCGTGAGCACGGGCGCCTCCTGCGCGGCGGCGCTGCTCGCGGCCAGGAGAACGGTGAGCGCGGCAAAGCGGCCGCGATTGCGTCGGACGTGCGTGATCATCGATCGTTTACCGATATGTGTTTTTGAGCGACTTCGACCAGCCGTGTCGCACGGGAGATCTCTACGGAAGGGCCTCACACGGAGTTATACCGAATCCGGAAAAGAAACGTGACTTCCTGAGGGAGCGCCCGCGCAAGTCCAGCGGCTCGCATCGCGTTCTGCGCGCGACCGAAGGATCTTCTTTCCGCCACGCAGGGGCCGGATCAGAGCACCGAACCAGCCCCGTCGTTTCTTCCGGCGAGATCCTTCGGTCGGCGCGCCGGACTCCCGAAAAGGGCCGAGTTTACTGCGGCGCCTCCCTCAGGAAGTCACGCACTCTATTTTCGGATTCGGTATTGGCAGAGTCAGCAGAGTTGTTTCCCGGTATTTCCTCGTGTCTCTCGTGAAGGCACGAAGGAGACAAGGAGGGCGAGAAGGCATCTCTCGTCATCCCCTCCCCCGTGGTGTCCTGAAACCGCGACTCACCCGGGGGAACGGCACGAGGAAAACTCCGCTGACTCTGCCAGCTCTGCGTGAGGCCCGATCTTTTTTTCTTCAGGCCACGCCAAAGCCGTGGCGCTCCAGCTCGGCCGCCACCTCGCCGCGCTCGTCGCGCACGATCTGGCCGTCGAACAGGTGCACCGTGCGCTCGGCGTGCTCGGCGTAGCGGGGATCGTGCGTCACCATGATGATGGTGGCGCCCTCCTGGTGCAGCTCGCGCAGCAGCCCCATCACCTGCTCGCCGTTCACCGAGTCCAGGTTACCCGTGGGCTCGTCCGCCAGCAGCACGCTGGGCTTGCCGGCGATGGCGCGGGCCACGGCCACGCGCTGCTGCTGGCCGCCGGAGAGCTGCGACGGGTAGTGGCTCACCCGGTGCGCCATCCCCACCCGCTCCAGCGCCTGCATCACCCGCTGCTTGCGCTCCGCCGCCGGCATCTTGCGGTAGGTGAGCGGCAGCTCCACGTTCTCGGCCACGCTCAGGTCGCCGATCAGGTTGAACGCCTGAAAGACGAAGCCGATCTCCTGGTTGCGGATGTGGGCCCGCTGCGCCGGGGTAAGGCGCGCCACCGAATGGCCGTTCAGCTGGTACTCACCCGCCGTGGGGCTGTCCAGCAGGCCCAGGATGGAAAGGAGCGTGGTCTTGCCGCCGCCCGAGGGGCCGGCGATCGCCAGGTACTCGCCCTCGCGCACTTCCAGGTGCACGTTGGCCAGGGCGTGCGTCTCCACCTCGTCGGTATAGAAGACCTTGCTCACGCCTTCCAGGTGGATGAGGGGCTTGGCTTCCGTCTGCATGCTGTGCCTTGTCAGTAGGGGATGAGGGGGGTGTCTCTGTGCTTCAGCGCAGGCGAACCCGCTGCGCCTTGTCCCACGCGGTCATGTCGGAAAGGATCACGACGTCGCCCTCGCGCAGCCCGCTGAGCACCTCCACGGTGTTCACGGAGCTGCGGCCCAGGCGCACGTCGGTGCGGGCGGCGGTGCGGCCGTCCTGCTCCACCTTGAACATCCCCAGCGTGCCGCCCGCCTGGCCGTACGCCGGCCGGTCCAGGTACAGCACGTCGGGAATGCGCTCGATCTCGATCACGCCGTCCACGCTCAGGTCGGGGCGCGCGCCCTTGGGCAGCTCGCCCTCCAGGCTCACGTCCACCTTGACCGACCCGTCCTGCACCGCAGGGTCGATGCGCGCCACCCGGCCGTTCACGATGCCGTTGCGGGT
>DASQBH010000298.1:0-4326 GCA_035635315.1 Longimicrobium sp. | reverse complement strand
AGTGGGAGCCGTTCTCCGTGGTCGCCTTCAACGAGCTGCGGCCGCAATTGCAGGGGTATCGCGGGCGGTTCCTGACGGTGGAGGGCGGGACGCCGATGGACGCGTGGCTGGGCAAGGCCAGCGAGTACATCATCGCGTACGAGACCGACACCTACCGCGCCCAGCGGCCCGTGGCCTACACCAACTGGCCCACGCTGGACCCGCTGACGCACCCGACGGAATCCACCGTGGGGGAGGAGATCGAGATCCGCCAGCGGCTGGGGGAGCGGGTGAGCTCGCGGCCGCTGGAGTACGACAACGACGCCACCGGGCTGGACGCCAACCTCGTCACCCCCACGGACGCCTTCCCGGCCGGCTACTTCGCGTCGTACCACGCGTATCCGTACTACCCGGACTTCATGGTGCTGGACCCCGGGTACAACCAGGCGTCGTCGTCCGAGGGGCGCAGCAACTACTTCGGCTACCTGGTGGAGCTCAAGCGCCACCACGACCACATGCCGGTCATCATCAGCGAGTACGGGGTGCCGGCCAGCATCGGCAGCGCGCACCTGCAGCCGCAGGGGTGGCACCACGGCGGCCACACCGAGCCGCGCATGGCGGAGATCAACGCACGGCTGACGCGCGAGATCGCCGAGGCGGGGATGGCGGGCGGGGCCATCTTCGCCTGGATCGACGAGTGGTTCAAGAAGAACTGGATCGTCATCGAGTTCGAGATCCCGCTGGAGCGCAACCGCCTGTGGTACAATCGGCTCGATGCCGAGCAGCACTACGGGATGCTGGCGATGGACCCGGGCGAGGTGGTGGCCGGCGCCACGCTGCGCGACCGCGTGGCCTCCTGGCGCGCGAGGCCGGCGCTCTACCAGACGCCGGAGGGCACCCTGCGCGCCGCGGGGGACGAGGCGTACCTCTGGCTCTTCTGGGAGGGCGCGGGCGGGCGGCTGCCGGAGGAGCTGATGCTGGGCTTCGACATCCTCAAGCCGCAGGCGGGCGACTTCCGCTGGCCGGGGCGGGTGGGGGCGCGGCTCCCCGTGGGCCTGGAGTTCGCCCTGCGCGCCACGGGGGACGAGGTGCGGCTGATGGTGGACCCGGCCAGCAACCCGTTCGCCATCGACGAGAACCAGTCCATCGCCGGCCGCCCCGGGCCCACGCCGCCGATCTCCAACCCGCTCCCCGGCTACTTCGAGGGGCGCTACCAGCAGCGCTTCAAGCGGCCGTACGTAAGCCAGCCCAACGAGGACGGCGTGTACGATTCGCTGCGGGTGGTGACCAACCGCCGCCGCTTCGGCCGCGACGGGACGGAGTTCGCGGGGATCGGCTACGACCGCGGCATCCTGTGGCCCGGCGGCCCGCCCGACGGCATGTGGGAGCGGCTGGACGACGCGGGGGTGATGGAGATCCGCATCCCCTGGATGCTGCTGAACTTTACCGATCCCAGCGAGCGGCGCGTGCTGCAGGATCCGGAGGGCACCCTTCCCGGCGAGTTCGGGACGGTGACGGTGGACGGCATCCGCATCCTGGCCGCCGCGCGCGACGGGTCCACCTGGCGGCAGTGGCCGGCATCCGGCCGGGCGAACGACGTCGCGTTCTTCACCTGGGACACCTGGGAGGAGCCGCGCTGGCGCGAGCGCAAGCGTTCGGTCTACGACGCCATGCGCGAGGTGTATCGCACCGTGCAGCCCGCCGTCTTTCGCGAGGGCGGCCGATGATCCGTTCCCGGGCGGCTGAAGCCGCGGCTGGAACGGCGGAAAGCCCCGCAAACCCCGCGGGGCTGCGCATCCGCCGGATCATCGAGCGGATCGTGTTGACCGCTCTGCTCCTCCTCCTCGCCGCCGTCCCCGCGCGGGCGCAGGACGAGGCGGACCGCGCCTGGGCGGCGGGCGACATCCCCGCGGCGGAGCGGCTGTACGAGGCGCGGCTGGCGGCGGACGCCAACGACGTGACGGCGCTGCACCGCGTGGCGCTCATCCGCGCCTGGGCGGAGCGCTACGACGAGTCGCTGGCGCTCTTCGACCGGCTGCTCGCCATCGATCCGCGCAACCGCGAGGCGCGGGTGGACCGGGCGCGCGTGCTGGCCTGGCGCGGCGACCCCGCGGCGGCGGCGCTGGCGCTGGATCCGCTGCTGACGGAGGATCCCGGCTTTCTCCCCGCGCTGCAGGCCCGCGCCCAGTTCGAGTCGTGGGCCGGCAACTACGACGAGGCGCTGGCGACGTACGGCCGCATCCAGGAGATCACGCCGGAAGACCGGACGGTGGGCCTCAGCCGCGCGCGCGTCCTTTCCTGGGCGTCGCGCTTCGACGCGGCGGTGGCGGCGTACGACAGCATCCTGCGCGTGAACCCGCGGGATACGGAGGCGCTGGTCGGCCTGGGGACGGTGCTGGCGTGGGCGTCGCGGCTGGACTCGGCGGAGGCGGTGTACCGGCGGGTGCTGGAGCTGGAGCCGGGGAACGCGGAGGCGCTGCGGGGGCTGGCGCGCGCGGCGGCGTGGGGCGGGCGGCTGGTGCCCGCGGAGCGCCGCTGGCGCGAGGTGATCGCCCGTGATCCCAACGACGCGGCGGCGTGGGTGGGGCTCTCGCAGACGCTGCGCTGGCAGGGGCGCGACGCGGCGGCGCTGGACGCGGCGCGGCGCGCGATCGCCATCACGCCCACGGACCGCGACGCCCGCGAGGCGCTGCGCTGGGCGCGGATGGCCGTGGCGCCGCGGACCAGCGCGTCGTACCTGGACGAGTGGGACACGGACGGCAACGACATCCGCACCACCAGCGCCACGGCCGCCGCGCGCCCCCTGCCGAACGTGGACCTGCGGCTGGACCTGTACCACCGCTTTACCGCGTACGAGCCGGATGTCGGCACGTTGGCGGAAAGATCCTCGAACGGCGGTGCCCTGACGCTGTGGACGATGTTCGGCGTGGGCTGGGCGCTCAGCGGCACGGCCGGCGCCAGCGTGCTGGACCAGGCGGACACCGATCCCATCCCCACCTGGCGCGCGTCGCTGTCCTCGCCGGGACGGTATCCGATCACCGCGAACGTGTCGTACGCGCACTACGCGCTGGACGCGACGACGGTGCTCATCAACCGAGAGGTGTACCTGGACGAATGGTCGGCCTCCGCCAGCTGGACGCCGGCGCAGGGGTGGACCATCGGCGGCGGCGGCGGCACGGCGCTCTTCACCGGCCGCGCGTCGGGCGAGGAGAACCGCCGGCTGAACGGCAACCTGAGCGTTGCGCGGCGCCTCAGCCGGCCGTTCACGCTGGGCTTCGGGGTGCGCTTCTTCGGCTTTGACCGGGACCTGAACGAGGGGTACTTCGACCCCGACTTCTACGGTCTGGCCGAGATGACGACGCGGTGGCTGCGCGAGTGGCGGCACTGGAGCCTGAACGCGGAGCTTGCGCCCGGGATGCAGCAGGTGCGCAGCAACGGCGACCCCACGGGCTCAATTCGCGGCTCCGGCAGCGTGGCGTACGTGCTTGCGCCCGGGCGGCGCATCGTGCTCAGCGGCCTGTTCGCCAACACCGGCCTGAACCAGATCGCCCCCGGCGCCGCCGCGGACTACCGCTACCGGGCCCTGAGCATCGCGGGGCAGTGGGTGTTCTGAAGGTCCCCCACCCCCCGTCCCCCTCCCCTCGCAAACTGCGTGAGGAGAGGGGGAGAGTTCGATCCCGCTTCGGCTGGCTTCGAGGAGCGCCCCCTCCTGGCTCGTAAACCTCGCCCACCTCCCCCAAAACCGCTGGGGGAGGTTGGGGTAGCCGACGTATCGAGGTGTTTCGAACCGCATTGAGCTGCGCCCGCGCGGGGCCTCTCCCCCGGCCCCTTCCCGCTCGTTCCTTGCGGAGAGAGGCCGGGGGTGGAGGGCCGCGGGGTATCGCGGGCGTGGAGGAAACTGATATACTCCTGCGGTTACGCCGCGCCCGCGGCATCCGCCCACGCTTTCATCGCCCCGCATGGCTGACCAGGAGCACGACGCGCAGCAACACCTGGAACGCGCCGCCGACATGGTGTGGGACGCGATCCAGCGCCTGGAAGAAGCCCAGCGCGTGCTGTTCAAGGCCGGCGACTGCTACGTGGCACAGGTCTACGGCGACGGCGTCCGCGCCGTCATCGAAGTCACCGAAGACATGGCCGACGCCGTGGGCGACCTTACGCAGGCGCACATCGAGATCGGCAAGATCGGCAAGCGCGACAAGGGCCGCGGATGGGTCGACTCATGAAAGTGCGTGAGTGCGTTAGTGCGTGAGTGCGGTAGTGACTGATGAGAAGGCGTGCCCTCGCGAGGAGCACGCCTTTTTCGCGTTCTGGAGATCGGCCCCACCCACGGCACCCGCCCGCGCC
>DASQBH010000297.1:0-2636 GCA_035635315.1 Longimicrobium sp. | reverse complement strand
GGGCGCCCCAAGGGGGTGATGCTGGAGCACCGGAGCCTGGTGAACCGGCTGGCGTGGATGCAGGACCGCTACGCCATGGAGCCGCGCGAGGCGGTCCTGCAGAAGACGCCGTTCTCCTTCGACGTGTCGTTCTGGGAGTTCTTCTGGCCGCTGATGGTGGGCGCCCGGCTGGTGATGGCACGCCCCGGCGGCCACCGCGACCCGGCCTACCTGGTGGAGACGATCCGGCGCGAGGGGATCACCATGGCGCACTTCGTCCCCTCCATGCTGCAGATGTTCCTGGACCACCCGGAGGCGGAAACGTGCACGGGCCTCCTCCGCGTTCCCGTGAGCGGCGAGGCCGTCCCCGTGGCGCTGGTGCGGCAGTTCCACGCGCGGCTGCCCGGCGTGGGGATGTACAACCAGTACGGACCGACGGAATCGGGCGAGGTGACCGAGTGGGCGTGCGACCCCGACGCGGAGCGCGTCTCCATCGGCCGGGCGATCCACAACTCGGCGGTCTACGTGCTGGACCGTGCCGGCGAGCCGGTGCCCGTGGGGGTGGCGGGCGAGCTGTTCATCGGCGGCGTGGCGGTGGCGCGCGGCTACCTGGGCCGGCCGCGGCTTACGGCGGAGCGCTTCGTTCCCGACCCCTTCGGCGAACCGGGGGCGCGGCTGTACCGCACCGGCGACCGGTGCCGGTGGCTTGGCGACGGAACGCTGGAATACCTGGGGCGCACCGACTTCCAGGTGAAGGTCCGCGGCTTCCGCGTGGAGCCCGGCGAGATCGAAGCGCGGCTTGCCTCGCACCCGGGCGTGCGCGAGGCGGTGGTGCTGGCGCTGGACGACGGGGCCGGCGGCAAGCGGCTGGTGGCGTACTTCACGGGCGAGGCGCTGGAGAGCAAGGCGCTGCGGGCACACCTCTCCGGGCAGCTGCCGGAGTACATGGTTCCCGCTGCGTTCGTGCGGCTGGAGAGTCTTCCGCTCAATCCCAACGGGAAGCTGGACCGCGGGGCGCTCCCCGCGCCGGACGCGGACGCGTTCGGCACGCGTGCGTACGAGGCGCCCGTGGGCGAGACCGAGGAGGCAATGGCGGCGATCTGGGCCGAGGTGCTGGGCGTGGAGCGGGTGGGCCGCCACGACAACTTCTTCGAGCTGGGCGGCCACTCGCTGCTGGCGGTGCGCGTGGTCTCGCGGATGCGGCAGGTGCTGGAGGCCGAGGTGGTGCTGGCGCACGTCTTCTCGCACCCCACGGTGGAGTCGCTCGCCGCGCACCTGGCCGGGGCCGGCGACGGGCAACCGGGCGACCGGGCGATCGCCGTCCGCCCGACCGGCTCCCGCCCTCCCCTCTTCCTGGCGTACGACGGGATGGGGTCGATTGCGTACGCGCAGGTGCTGCACCCGCACATCGACGCGGAGATCCCGGTGTACGCACTCCCGGCGCCGTCGCCGTCGGAGCCGCCGCTGCGCACCGTCGAGGCGATGGCGGCGCGCCTGGTGCGGATGATCCGCGAGGTGCAGCCCTCGGGGCCGTACCGGCTGGCGGGATGGTCGTTCGGGGGCGTCCTTGCGTACGAGGCCGCCGCGCAGCTGATCGGCCACGACGAGGCCGTCGAGTTCGTGGGGATGTTCGACAGCGCCTGCCCCGCCGGCTCGGCCGCGGCCGAAAGCCTCCCCGCCGAATCGCGGGACGCGAGGCTCGAGCACACCCTCATCCTCCGCGTGCTCCGCAGGGCCGACACCACGGCGGACGGCGGGTGCGCGGAGGCCGGCGAGGAGGTCGCCGAGGCCGGGGACGAGGACCTGGCGGCGTTCGTCCGGACGTGCCGCGAGGACGGGCTCCTTCCGCGCCACGTCACCGTGGCGCAGGCCCGGGTGGTGCGCGACCGGCTGCGCGGCCACAAGGTGGCCTGGGGCGAGTACTCCCCGCGGCCGATCCCGGTCCTGCTCCACCATTTCCCGGCCGGAGACAGCCGCCTCACGGACCCCACGCGCGGCTGGGGCGCCTTCCACCCCCGGGGCTGGCTGCGGGTGACGACCGTGCCGGGGACGCACCTGTCCATGATGCGGGCGCCGAACAGGGCCACCCTGGGCGAGGCGCTGTCGCGCGCGGTGGGCCGGGCGCGGGAGGAGGCGGCGCCGCGCTCCGCCGCGGGCGGTTCGCCCGTGGTGACGCTCCAGGGAGGGGTGGCCGGCGCCGCGCCCCTCTTCTGCGTGCCGGGCGCGGGAAGCGGCGTCCCCACCTTCGTCGACTGATGTCGGCGCTGGACCCGTCCGTGCCGGTCCACGCTCCAGCCGCGCGGGATGGACGGGAGGCGCCGCCCCACGGAGCAACGGGGGGAACGGAGATCATGCTCCCTCTCCGTTGCTCCGTTGCTCCGTTGCTCCGTATGCCAATTCTTTTTCAGGATTCGGTATTAATCCGCTGTTCTACAGCCTTCCAAGCCGCAGGTCGCTGGTTCGAGTCCCAGCCTGGCGCGTCGCAAAAGCAAACCCCCACCGCGGCGTGCGGTGGGGGTTTTCCTGTTTCCAGCCTCCGGTTTCGCGGCTCCCGCACCACCCTTATACCCAATCCGGAAAAAGAAACGTGACTTCCTGAGGGAGCGCCCGCGCAAGTCCAGCGGCTCGCATTGCGTTCTGCGCGCGACCGAAGGACC
>DASQBH010000296.1:0-3826 GCA_035635315.1 Longimicrobium sp. | reverse complement strand
GGGGTCCGGCTCCGGCGCGGGCGGCGTGGGCTCGGGCGCCGCCTCCGCGGGCGTGGCGGCGGGCTCCGCGGACGCGGCGGGGCCGGGCTCCTGCGTGGCGGGCGGCTCCGCCAGCGGCTCACCCGCCATGTTGGGCGGCGGGGAGACGATGTCGACGGCGTAGACTTTGGTCTTCGGCGGCTTCGGCGGCGAGCCTTCGGCGACGACGGCAAAGCCGACGATGGCGGCGTGCAGCAGCAGCGACGCCCCCAGGGCGCCCCGCACGCGTCCGTCCGCCCGCCGCCGGTGGTCCATCGTCAGCTCCCTTCCTGCTCGGGTTCCGCGATCAATCCCACGCTCGCCACGTCCGCCGCCTTCATCGCCCCCAGCACACGGATCACGCTGCCGTACGGCACACCCTCGTCCGCGCGCAGGTAGACGTTGCTGGCGCCCTTCTCCCGCACCAGCTGCGGGAACAGGGTCTCGAACTGCTCCCACGCCACCCGCGCCGAGCCCACGTAGATCTGCCCGGTGCGGTCGATCGACACGATCAGCCCCTCCGCGGAGGGGACGGACTCGGTGCGGGCGCGCGGCACCTTGACCTCCACGCCGCCCTGCATCATCGGCGCGGTGATCATGAAGATCACCAGCAGCGTGAGGACGACGTCCACCAGCGAGGTGACGTTGATCTCGGCGCTGTAGCCGAGCTCCGCGCGGTTGCGGCGCCGCGGCACTAGATGCGCCCTTCGCGGGCCAGCGCGCCGATCAGCTCGGTGCTGATCCCCTCCAGCTCGCCCGTGAAGCGGTTGAGCCGCGCGGTGAGGTAGTTGTACGACATCGCCGCCGGAATCGCCACCACCAGGCCTCCGCCGGTCGCGACGAGGGCCTCCGCTACGCCGGGCGCGACGACTGTGATCGACGACGATCCGCTCGCCGCCACGCCCAGGAACGAGTTCATCACCCCCAGCACGGTGCCCAGCAGGCCCAGAAGCGGCGACGCGGTGGCGATGATGGCCAGCCAGCTGAGCCCCTTCGCCAGCTCGTCGCGCTCCTCGGACTCCTCCTTCTCCAGCACCATCTTCATCACCTCCAGCTGCGCCGGAGACAGGCCGCGCACGTCCGTTCCCTGCTTGGCGGCGCCCGGGCGCAGCTCGCCGAAGAAGTGCATCCCCCGCTTGAACAGGCGGGTGAAAGGCGACTCCTTGAGGCCGCGCACCCAGGCGTACGCCTCTTCCAGCCGCTCGGCGGCCTGCACGCGGTCCAGGAACTGGTCCGCCTCGCGGTGCAGGCGGCGGAACTGGATGAGCTTGAGGACGATCAGGGTCCACGACGCCACCGACATGATGGCCAGCGTGGCCATGATGATCTTGGTGGACGGCGTCCCCTGGGCGATCATTTCCCAGGCGGCGGCGAACTCGTTTCCGGTATGCTGCTGCATCAGGGCAGTGCGAGAGTGCGAGAGTGCGAGAGTGCGAAAGTGGGGACGGCGCGCCGCCGTCCGCGTCTCCGGCCCTATGTAGCCTTTCCCGGTGCGAGCGTTGCCTTCCCGGGGCCGCGGCGGATCTGCTTATGCCGACTACGGATCCAGCCCGAGATTGACCCGGTAGCGGACGCGCGGGTGCCCGGGACGCCGCATGCGGCCGGGCCGCCGAGTCCGCGCAGGCGGACTTTGCGATGTTCCAGCGGCGACTTCAGTCGCTCCGCGGGCGGACGGCACGCTGCCTGATCCCGGGGCGCACGAGCTTCGGCACCCTCTCACCCATCGCCTCCTTCGCCGGAATCGCCCGTGCCGCGGGGCTCGCGGTCCAGCTCGAAAAGGTAGCGCACGGTGTCGAGCACGCCCGTGCCGCGCCCGTTGCCGGCGGCGTCGCGCAGGCGGGCGGTGGGGGCGTGCAGGACCTTGTTCACCAGCGAGCGCGTCAACGCGTCGATGGCGAGCTGGTCCTCGGGGGAAAGGTGGGAAAGCTGGCGCAGCGCGCGCTCCACCTCGGTGCGGCGCATCTGCTCGCCGCGGTCGCGCAGGGCCCGGATGGTGGGGACGACGGCCAGGCTGCTGTACCACGCCCAGAAGTCGTCCACCCCCTGCGCGACGATGGACTCGGCGTGGGGCAGCTGCGCGCGGCGGCGCCCCAGGTTGTCGTCCACGATCTGCTGCAGGTCGTCGATGTTGTACAGGAAGACGTTGGGCTGGTCGGCCACCGCCGCTTCCACGTCGCGCGGGATGGCGATGTCGATGATGCACAGCGGGCGCCGCGGCCCGTGCGGCAGCGCGGCGCGCAGGCGCTCGACCGTCAGCACGGGGTGCGGGGCGGCGGTGGAGCAGATGACGATGTCCACCTGCGGCAGCGCGTACCCGAAGTCCTCCCAGTGGATGGCCTCCCCGCCCCAGCGCTCCGCCAGCTCCGCGGCGCGGTCATAGGTGCGGTTGGCGACGATCGACGTCCGCACCCCCTCGTCGCGCAGGCACTCCAGCGTGGTCTCGCTCATCTCCCCCGCGCCCAGCACCAGCGCGCGGCGGCCCTTGAGCGAGCCGAAGATCTTCTTCGCCAGGTCCACCGCGGCGCTGGAGACGGAGGCGGCGCCGATCCCCAGCCCCGTCTCGCTGCGGACGCGTCCGCCGATGGAGAACGCGGTCTGGAAGAGGCGGTGCAGCGCCTGGCCCACGACGGGGCCGTTCTCCCCCGCCACCTCGCGGGCGGCGGCGTACGCCTCCTTGACCTGCCCCTGGATCTGCGGCTCGCCCAGGATCATGGAGTCCAGGCCGGCGGAGACGCGGAACAGGTGCTCGGCCGCCTGCCGGTCGCGGTGAACGTAGAAGTACCGCGCGGCGGAGGCCACGTCCTGCCCGATGCGGTCCGCCAGCAGGGCGCGCGCCTGCTCCACCCCGTCCGAGCCGTCGGGGAGGGAGAGGTAGACCTCGGTGCGGTTGCAGGTGGAAAGCACCACCGCCTCCGAACCGTCCGCGGCCAGCCCCAGGAGCGCGCCCGGGACTTCGGCGCGCCCCAGGGCGAACCGTTCCCGGTGCTCGATGGGCGCCGTGCGGTGGCTTGCGCCTACGACTGCGAGAGGCATCGGCGGATGGACTGCTCCACGTCCTCGTCCCGTCCCGCGACCGCGAGGTCCAGGAACCCGGGGGTGATCAGCTCGAACCAGAAGGCGCGCCGCCGCGGCTCGTCCGCGGCCCAGCGCGCCTGCACCTCCGCGCGCACCACCGCCAGCCGCCGCGCCGCGCGCCCCAGCCCGGGGGTGACGACGGCCTCCAGCCGCTCGCGCAGCCGCCGCGCCAGCAGGGGCGATGCGCCGCCGGTGGAAAAGGCGACGACCACGTCTTCCTGGCGGATGTGCGACGGGATGTGGAAGTCGGACTCCCCGCCCTCGTCCGCGCGGCTCACCAGGGCGCCGGCCGCCCGCGCATCGTCCGCCACCTGTTGATTGACGACGGGGTCGTCCGTGGCGGCGAAGACCAGGTGGTGGCGATCGACGTCCATCGACTCGTAGCGTCTGGGAAGCCAGACGAGCCGCAGGCGTTGGATGGTCGCCCGCAGCTCGTCCGTGACGGCGGGGGCCACGACGGACGGACGCCCGCCGGCCTCCGCCAGCCCCGCCACCTTTCGCGCGGCCACCGCCCCGCCGCCCACCACCAGCACGCGCAGGCGGCCCACGTCCAGCATCACGGGATACGCGGCCGCGCTCACAGGAACCCCGCGCCCGAGCTCTCCGCGGCGCGCAGCAGCACGTACGCCGCCACGACCACCGCAAAGCCCACCACCGAGACCAGCGCCCCGCGCCGCGCCCGGGCCGTGCCCTCGCCCGCGCGGGCGATGAGCGCCGCCACGAAGACGATCCA
>DASQBH010000295.1:0-6640 GCA_035635315.1 Longimicrobium sp. | reverse complement strand
GGGCGAGGGTGCGAGCCCGAGCGAGCGGGTGAGGGCCCCTGCCGGCGCAGCGTGATCCCGTTCGAATCACCCCGATTCCTCGGCCACCCCAACCTCCCCCAGCAGTTCTGGGGGAGGTGGGCGAACGGTGCTCGCCCGGAGGGGGGTGCCGGCGGGCCCTCCGGAACCGGCTACGCGCGGCCGATGTCGAGGACCTCGGCGACGACGGAGCGGATGCCCCAGTCCAGGGCCTCGCGGCAGTTGTCGAACCACAGGTCGATCTTGTTGCCGCGGATGGCGCCGCCCGTGTCCATGATGACGAAGATGCCGATCAGCCGCCCGTCGGGGTGCGACACGCGCACCACGGAGCCCAGCGGCAGCACGCTGGGGTCGCCCGCCGCCATCCCGTCGCGAACGCGGACGCCCGTGCGCATGTTGCCGCGCAGGCAGTACGCGGTGGAGCGCATCTGCAGCGTACGCTGCACGGGAAAGGCGCGGCTCGCGACGGTGGATGAGGCGTCCGCGGGCTCCGCGTCTTCCGACGCGCCGGTGCCGTCCGGCGCGGGAGGCACGTCGCCGATGCGGAGGGTGTCGGCCGGTGGGGTGATGGGGGTGCCCAGCAGGCGGGGCCGGCGCTGCGCCCCGGCGTCCGCGGGGGCGAGCGCCGCCATCAGCAGCGGCAGAAGGAGCGCCCACAGCGGCGCCATCCGGCGGTACTTCCCGGCATCCGGCATGATCCTGCGGGTCATGTCTGGCCTCCCGGAAGGGTTTCGTCGGCCGCTCGCAAGGGGGAGAGCGGCATCACCTGCCCGTCATCATCATCATCATCATCTCACTCCCGTCCTGACGCACTTCCGCACTCACGCACTCACGCACTTCCATCAATCCTGCGCCACCAGCGGCCGCTCGCCACGGAACAGCGTGGAGGCGCGGTACCGGTTGAGCGCGTATCCCAGCAGCAGCTTTACCAGCACGGCCAGCGGCACGGCGATCAGCAGCCCAACGAAGCCGAAGAAGTAGCCCGTCACCGCCAGCGCCAGCAGCACCCACACGGGGTGCAGCCCCACGGCCTCGCCCACCACGCGCGGGCCGATGACGGACGAGTCCAGCACCTGCACCACGGCGAACACGGCGGCGATCTTGGCCAGCGCGATGAGCGGGCTGGCGGAGAACAGGGCGATGACCAGCGCGGGGATCAGGCTGGCGACCAGCCCCATGTAGGGGATGATGTTGAAGACGCCGGCCACGGCGCCCAACAGCAGCGCGTACGGAAAGCCGGCGATCAGAAAGCCCAGCCAGGTGAGCACGCCCACGATTGCCGCGGCCAGCACCTGGCCGCGCAGGTAGCGCGCGAGCAGCCGGTCGTATTCTGACGCAAAACCCACCACTCGGTCACGGTAGGGCCCGGGAACCAGGTCCCGCAGCCGCGCCTGGATGGCCGGCCAGTCGCGCAGCAGGTAGAAGGTGATGATGGGGGTGAGGAAGACGTAGCTCAGCAGGCTGAGGACGGCGCCCAGCCCCTTGCCCACGCCCAGCAGCCCGGTCCACACGCCCTGCGCGATGGCCGCCTGCCGCTGCTGCATCCACGCCATCACCGCCTCGGGCTGAATGGAGCGCAGCCGGTCCACCATCGCCTGCTCGTCCAGCCAGGGAAGGTCGCGGGACTGCAGCTGCGCCTGCCACGCCTCCAGCCGAAGGGTGAACGTCTGCAGGAACGCCGGGGTGCCGCGGATGAACTCCGCGATCTGCGCGCTGAGCGCGGGGATGCCGACGAACAGCACCACACCCAGAATGGCGATGGCGGGAAGCGCCAGCAGCACCGTTGCCGCCAGGCGCGATACGCCGCGCCGTTCCAGCCGCGCGACCATGGGGTGCTGGATGTACGCCAGCACCAGCGCCAGGACGAACGGGGCCAGCAGGAACCCGGTGGTGTCCAGCACCCAGATGAACGTCAGCAGTGCGGCCGTGCTCACCAGCATCAGGTGAAAACGCGTGCCCGAGTACGGCTGCACCAGAAAGAGGAGCAGAAGAAAGAGGATGAACGGGTTGAGGATGCTGCGGATGCTGAACAGGAACAGCCCCAGCACGCCCAGGACGACGACGGCGTGCCACGTACGCCAGTTGAACGGATCGACGGCCTTTTCGGTCATGGAAATCCGGGAGGAGATCGAAGTGCTGAAGAGTGCGCACAGAGTAGTGCGGCGGCGCACGCCGGAACAGGGCGCCGGTGGATGCGCGATGGCCCGCATCATGCACAAGCATCACACTCCCAAGCACTTAGCCAACCAACAGGAGGCGTGCCGATGACCGGTCTGATCACGATGCTGAACCCCCGCCGCCGGAGCGTGAAGAGCATGGCCATGGCGGGCGCCGCCACCTGGGCCATGAACCGCGTGGCGCGCCGCAGCCCGCGCGCCGGGCGGATGATGAGCACGGCCAGCTGGGCGCTGCCGCTGGGGATGATGGCCTACGACCAGCTCCGCGCCCGCCGCCGCGGCTGAGCGGACCTTCGCGCGGACAAGCGCTACGAGGCCGCCCCGGTGATCCGGGGCGGCCTCGCTCGTTTTCCAGGGCACATTAACGGCCAGGACGATGCCGATGCGGTCTTCGGCCACCTCCACCCAATCCGCCCGCGGAGCGAATGAATTCGCCGCTGGAAAATCGCAAAGTCCGCCTGCGCGGACTCGGCGGCACGGGTGTGTGCGGCGTCCCGTGCACCTGCGCGTCCGCAACGGGGGAATCGGAGGGCTTCCGGCGCTTCGAAGCGTGTCGGACTGCGCCCGACGCAGGTGAAGCCCCGCCGGGCGAGCTCCGCGAGCCCAGGGCGGGGCTTATGGCAGTTTTAGCCGCGGGCTTCAGCCCGTGGCGGCGGCGGCGATGGCGGCCGTGGGATTACCCCCCGCTCGGCGCCGGGCGCAGCGCCTCGTCCCGGTCTTCCTCCGCGGCGCGGCGGAGGGCCGCTTCCAGGGTCTCGGCGGCGCGCTTGAGGACCTCGCGGGCGTTGTCGTAGGAGATGGAGCTGATGGCTTCGTCCAGCGGCAGCCAGATGCACTCCGTGATCCCCTCCTCCCGCTGCGGGCAGGTGTCGCCCTCGGGAGACTCGATCAGATAGAAGTGGCAGTACTTGTGGATGAGCTTGCCGCGAAAGCGAAAGAACCAGTCGATGGTCTGCAGCCGCGGCCCCAGGCGCAGGCAGTTGAGCCCCGTCTCCTCCTCCACCTCGCGGAGGGCCGCGTCGGCGGCGGTCTCCGTCTGCTCCACGTGGCCCTTGGGAAAGCCCCAGTGGTGGTACGCGTCGCGGATGAGCAGCACGTGCGCGCGGCCCTCGCGCCAGCGGTAGATCACCCCGCCGGCGCTGGTCTCGATCACCGCCCGCGTACGGGCGCCGCCTCCGCGCCGCCGTCTAGGCACCCGAGAGCTCCTCCACGATCTGCACGGCGTTGGTCGCCGCGCCCTTGCGCAGGTTGTCGGACACCACCCACAGGTGCAGGGTGCGCGGCAGGAACGGGTCCTTGCGGATGCGCCCCACGAACACCTCGTCGCGCCCGGCGGTCTCCAGCGGCGTGGGGTAGCGATTTGCGCCGTCCTCGGCGATCACGCCGGGGAACGCCGCCAGCGCCGCGCGGGCCTCGTCCACCGAGAGCTCGCGCTCCGTCTCCACCATCACCTGCACCGAGTGGCCCACTTCCACGGGAACGCGCACGCACGTCGCCGCGACGGGGAGATCGGGAAGACCGAGGATCTTGCGCGTCTCGTTGATCATCTTGCGCTCCTCGCCCGTCCACCCCTCCTCGTCGAAGTCGCCGATCTGCGGGATGACGTTGCCGCTGATCTGCCGCGCGAACGGCGACTCCTCCGGCCGGTTGCCCAGCAGCTCGTCGCGCAGGGCGCTGCGCCCCGTCTCCCCCGCGCCGCTGACGGACTGGTAGGTGGTGGCCACCACGCGCGCGAGCCCCGCCGCCCGCCGCACCGCCTCCAGCGCGACCACCATCTGGATGGTGGAGCAGTTGGGGTTGGCGATGATCCCCTTCGGCCGCTCGCGCGCGGCGTCGGCGTTCACCTCGGGGACCACGAGCGGCACCTGCGGGTCCATCCGCCAAGCGGAGGAGTTGTCGACCACGATGGCGCCTTCGTCGGCGGCGATCGGCGCCCACTCCTTGCTGCGGTCGCCGCCGGCGGAGAAGAGGGCGAAGTCCACCCCGCGAAAGGCGCCCGGCTCTGCGACGGAGCACGCCCAGTCGCGCCCGCCCCAGCGCAGCGAGCGCCCCTTCGAGCGCGGCGAGGCGAGGAGCGTCAGCCGGTCGACGGGGAGCTTTCGCTCCGCCAGCACCTGCAGCATGGTGCGGCCCACGGCGCCGGTGGCGCCCAGCAGTGCGATGTGCATCGGTCCGCCCCCCTCAGCCCACGCCCGCGGCGGCCGCGGCTTCGGCCGGCTGGCCGAGCGTAAAGCCGTCGTGCAGCGCCCGCAGGGCGTCGTCCTCCTTGTCCGTGGGCACCAGCAGGGTGATGGAGATGCTGGACGTCGACACCGCCTCCACGTCCACCCCCGCCTCCATCAACGTGCGGTAGGCCTGCGCGTACACGCCGGGGCGGCCGCTCATCCCCCGCCCCACCAGCGCGATGCGGGAAAGGCCGGTGTGCTCCTCCATCCGCCCGCCGCCGCCCAGCCGCGCCGCCACCTCCGCGGCGATCTCGCGGGCGCGCGGCAGGTCGTCCTCGCGCACGGTCAGCTGCAGGAGCGACGTGTCGCCCGCGTCCGGCGACTCGGTCACCATGTCCACGCTCACCCCCGCGTCGGCCAGGGCGACGAGCACTTCCGTGGGCGTGCGCATGCCGCGCGGCAGGCCGTGGACGATGAGCTTGGCGTAGCCCTTTGTGGGGGCGAGGCCGGTTACCACCTGGTCTTCGCGTACCATCGGATTTTCGGTGATCAGGGTGCCGCGCGTTGGGTCGTCCTCGTCGGGCCCCTCGACAAAGGACGACAGCACGCGGATGTCCAGCGCCGGCTCGCGCGCGCCCAGGTCCACGGCGCGGGCGTGCATCACCTGCGCGCCGGACTGGGCCAGCTCCACCATCTCGTCGTGCGAGATCTGGGGGATGATGCGGGCGTCGGGCACGCGGCGCGGGTCGCAGGTAAAGACGCCGTCCACGTCCGTGTAGATCTCGCAGCGGTCCGCGCCGAGCGCCCGGGCGAGGGCCACGGCCGTGGTGTCCGATCCGCCGCGGCCCAGCGTGGTGATCTCGCGCGCCGTGCTCACGCCCTGAAAGCCGGCGACGATGGCGACGCAGCCCTCCTCCACCGTCTCGCGCACGCGGTCGGCGCGCACCTCCACGATGCGGGCGGAGGTGTGCGTCTCGTCGGTGATGATGGCGGCCTGGCTGCCGGTGAGCGAGCGCGCCTCCACGCCTTCCTCGCAAATGGCCATTGCGAGCAGCGCCATGGAGATGCGCTCGCCGGCGGTGAGCAGCATGTCCATCTCTCGCGCGTGCTCCGCGCCGGGGTCCTTTGCCCCGGTGACGGCCTGCGCCAGCTCGATCAGCTCGTCGGTGGAGTGCCCCATGGCGCTCACGACGACGACGACGCTGTCGCCGCGGCGCCGCGCCCGCGCCACGCGGGCGGCCACCACGCGGATGCGCTCCGGTGTGCCGACGGAGGTGCCGCCGTACTTCTGGACCAGCAGAGCCATGACAGCAGGGATCGGGATCAGGGAATCGTCAGCGACTGCAACAAACCGATACGACGTAGCAGGGTTCGTGCTCGCGCGGCTTCTGGCACGACGAGCGCGCTGGAGCGGCCATCAGACGCGGCAAGCAGAATCCCTTGGAGTGCGGCTGGGACCGGAAGCACTGCGGAGGCGCCGAAGTCCGCCCCCTCCGCTCGCTCAGGCTCGCACCTCCCCAAAACTGCTGGGGGAGGTTGGGTAGCCGAGGGGTCGGAGCTCGACGATTCGCATCGAACTGGCGTCCGCGGGGTGCCCCTCCCCCGGCCCCTCCCCGTTCGTTCCTCACGGAGAGGGGAGAATTCGATCGTGCTCCGGAAGTTTTCTGCCGTTCTCCCTCCCCCGCGCAGTTTGCGGGGGAGGGTCGGGGAGGGGGGCGGCCCACCATCCCGCTCCAACGTGCCGCAACGCTCCACCGCCCGCCTTTACATCAACCCTCCCCCAGCAGTTTTGGGGGAGGGTGGGCGAGGTTTACGAGCCCGGGTGGGGGCACGCGGGTCGCGCGCTTCCCGCCCGGACTCCGGATTTTTCAATCAGTTACTTCCGCACTTCCGCACTTTCGCACTTTCGCACTTTCGCACTTTCGCACTCACGCACTCACGCACTCACGCACTTCAGAACACCTGCAGCTCACCGATGTACTTCGCGGGGTTCGCCTGGATGTCGGCCATCAGGCGCTGCATGGTGGCCACCAGGCGCTGGAACTCCTCGTACAGCGCCGGGTCGCTCATCAGGCGGCCCACGGTGCCCTGCTGACTGGAAAGCTGCGTGAGCAGGGTGTTGAAGTTGGTCATCGCCAGGCGCGCCTGCGTGACCGTGGGCCCCAGCTCCGCCAGCCCCGGCTGTACGCCCGCGATGGTGGTGTTCAGCGTCTCCGCCGTGCGGCCGAACGCACCCATCGTGCTGTCCGCGCGGGCGACGAGGCCGGGGACGCCGGAGGC
>DASQBH010000294.1:0-3642 GCA_035635315.1 Longimicrobium sp. | reverse complement strand
CATCCACCACCTCCGTTCGCTCGTCCTCGCCGGGGCCGCGCTCCTTGCGTCCGCGCCTGTCGAGGCGCAGCAGCCGGCATCCGTACCGCCGGTGCTGCAGATGCGCCCGTGCGAGCTGCCCGGCGGACGGATGGCGCGCTGCGGCACCCACTGGCCGCTGGAGAACCGCGAGCAGCCGGACGGGCGCCGCATCCCCATCGACGTCGTCGTCCTTCCCGCGCGCAGCGGCACGCCGCGCCCGGATCCCGTGTTCTTCGTCGCGGGCGGGCCGGGACAGACGGCCACCGAGATCGCCGGCGGCTTTGCCCGCTCGCCGCGCCGGCAGGAGCGCGACGTCGTGCTGGTGGACCAGCGCGGCACCAGCCCCGCCCACGCGCTCGACTGCCGGGTTCCCGGCACCCCGGACGCGCCGCAGACGTACCTGGAGCCGGTGTACCAGCCCGCGCTCTTTCGCCAGTGCCGGGCGGAGCTGGAGGCGCGCGCGGACCTGACGCGCTACCTGACGGCCGACTACGCCGACGACCTGGACGAGGTGCGCCAAGCGCTGGGCTACGGGCAGATCAACCTCCAGGGCGGCTCGTACGGCACGCGTGTGGTGCTGTACTACCTGCGCCGCCACGGGCAGAATGTGCGTACCGCGTTCATGACGGGCGTGGCCCCGCCCAGCACGAGAAATCCGCTGTACCACGCCGCCGACGCGCAGAGCACGCTGGACTCCATCTTCAGCCTGTGCGACCGCGACGCCGCGTGCAGCCGCGCCTTTCCGAACCTGCGGCGCGAGTTCGCGCAGACCATGGACCGGCTGCGGCGCCAGCCCGTGCGCGTGGCCCTTCCCGGCCCCGCCGGCGGCGCTCCCGTGGAGCTTGTGCTGGATGCGGACGCGTTTGCCGAGGGGGTGCGGCTGACGATGTACAACTGGGACCGCGCAAGGCGGCTTCCCCTGCTGCTGCACCGCGCCCACGGCGGCGACTACACGGCCTTTGCGCAGGTGGCGGTGTCGAGCGCCATGGGCGTTCGCGGCTCGCTGCGCTGGGGACTGCTGATGTCCGTCATCTGCTCCGAGGACATGCCGCGCATCACCGAAGCCGACATCGTGGAGCAGACGCGCGGCACCTTTCTGGGCGACGTGCGCGTGCGCACCCAGCGCGCCGCGTGCGCCGAGTGGCCGCGCCGCCCGCTGCCGTCCGGCTACAGCGATCCGGTGGTATCCAGCGTCCCCGCGCTGCTCATCTCCGGTGCGTACGACCCGGTGACGGCGCCGCGCTGGGCCAACGTGGCGGGGGAAACGCTGCGCAACCACCTGCACGTGGTGATTCCCGGCGGGCACACGGCCAACAATCCGTGCGTGGACCGCATGGTCATCGACCTGATGAACCGCGGCGGTGTGCAGGGGCTGGACACCTCGTGCGTGGCCAGCCTCACCCTGGCCCCCCTGGTCGTTTCGGAAGGACGCTGAGGCAATTCTCCGCTTTCTTGCGTGATCCAGATCCTGAAAAAGATCGGGGGTACAGAGGAACAGACAACAGCCGGAGGAACAGAGAATCAATCTTCGTCTGTTCCTCTGGCTTTTGTCTGCTCCTCTGTACCCCTCGCAGTTTGCCGGATCCGGTATCAAACAAAAAGCCCGCCACTCACAGGAGAGGCGGGCTTCCGATCATCCGGATTCGCGGGATCAGGCGAAGGCCAGGGCGCCGGCGTTGTGGTACTGGTTGGCCGCTTCGATAAAGTCCTCGAACAGCCGGTGCGTGCCCGGGTCGTTGTCCAGCAGCATCTCCGGATGCCACTGCACGCCCACCAGGAACTGCCCCTCGCGCGTTCCCTCCAGCGCCTCCACCAGCCCGTCCGGCGCCCACGCCGTGGCCACCAGCCCCTCGCCGATGCGCTCCACCGCCTGGTGGTGCATGGAGTTTACCATCACCTCGTCCTCGCCCAGGGCCGCGTGCAGCCGCGAGCCGGGCGCCACGCGAATGCCGTGGGCCAGGTAGTCGCGCGCCCAGCCGGCGCCGGGAAAGTAGTCGTGCTTGATGGAGCCCTCGAACAGGCCGGCGCAGTCCTGGATCAGCGAACCGCCCGCCGCCACGTTGATCACCTGCAGCCCGCGGCACACGCCGAACACCGGCTTGCCGTCCTCCAGCGCCCAGCGCGCGAACTGCAGCTCCACGAAGTCGCGCGGCGGGTCCGTGCGGCCGCACAGCTCGTGGCGCTCGGCGCCGTACGACTGCGGGTCCATGTCCACGCCCCCGGCGATGAACACGCCGTCCAGACGGTCGTAGATGGCGCGCAGCGTCTCGAGGTCGTCATCCAGCAGCGGCACCATCCACGGGATCGCGCCCACGCTGGTGCAGGCGTGAAAGTACCGCTGGTTCATCACCCACGATGCCGGAAGGTCTTCCGGAATCCGGTCGATGGACTGCAGCGTCTGGGTGGCGATGCCGATGACGGGCCGCTGGCGCATTCGGATACAACCTGATGAGGATACAAGACTTACGGGATTTGCGACGGTCGGTCGCGGAGGGGCAAGATCGGGGCCGCGTTCAAAGTATCGCGAATCCGCCCGCCCCCGGCAACCTCTTCCGTACCCCGCCGCACTACATCCGTTTCCCGACGAGGGAGATCGGCTCGTTACCGGGCGTAGACAGGATGGTTGGTAACTCGACGATTTGCTGATGCCTGAGAGGGATTGCTAGACCCTGCCCGGCGTTGACTTCCTGAGGGAGGCGCCGCTCCACAACCGGCTGTACGACAGACTATGGCGCCGACCGAAGGGTCTCGCCGGCAGACCCACGGGGCTGGATCAGCGCCGCGAATCCAGCCTCGAGGCGGCCGAGAGGAGATCCTTCGGTCGCGCGCAAATGATTGCGAAGGCTCACGCTCCGTGTGGCGCTCCCTCAGGAAACCACGCTTTGCTTTCTGTGGAAAAACCCTGAGGCGCCGCGCCCCGCTCAGAAGTCGGCGGGAAGGCGGGCGGGGGCGAGCTCGTGGGCGGGCGGGGCCGCAGCGGGGGAGCCGGCGGAGTCGTGGCGCACGTGGTTCACGGGGCTGCCGCCGCGCGCGCCCAGCACCAGGTCCGCGTAGCCGTTGGCGGGGTCGCCGCCGGCGCCGCGGATGCGGGCCACGGTGCCCGGGCCGCGGTTGTACGCCGTCAGCGCCTCTTCCTCGTCGCCGTCGTACACGGCCAGCAGGTCCTTCAGATAGCGAAAGCCCAGGCGCAGGTTGGTGTCGCGGTCCAGCAGCAGCGCACGGGTGATGCCCGGCTGCAGGTAGTTGGCCGTCGCCGGCATCACCTGCGTGAGCCCCAGCGCGCCCGCGTAGCTCTCCGCGTTGGGCTTGAACGCGCTCTCCACGCGCACCAGGCGAAACGCCAGCTCCGTATCGATCCCCTCCGCCCGCGCCGCCCGCTCGATGGCGCTCGCCAGCTCCATGGAGATCCCGTACTTGCGCGCGTATCCCGCGATCACCCGCTCGCGCGCCTCGGCCGCGCGGGTGGCGGCCAGGGCCTGCTCCACCCCCGACCACACGGCCCCGGCCACGGCGCGCGTGGGCGGCAGCAGCGCCAGCAGGAGCACGAGCCCCGCCACCAGCCACGGCCGCGCCCCGATCCGCCCCGCCACGGCGCGCGCGGACCGTCCGCCCCGCGCACGG
>DASQBH010000293.1:0-2025 GCA_035635315.1 Longimicrobium sp. | reverse complement strand
AGGATGTGCCGGGTGACAGGCGGCTGGTGGCGTATGTGGTGGGCAGCGTGGAGACCGACGCGCTGCGCGCCCACATGCGCCAGAGCCTGCCGGAGTACATGGTGCCGTCCGCGTTCGTGACCCTGGACGCGCTCCCGCTGACCGCGAACGGCAAGCTGGACCGCAAGGCATTGCCGGCGCCGGAGTATGCGGCCGACGCGGACCGGTACGTGGCGCCGCGGACGCCGGTGGAGGAGGTGCTGGCGGGGATCTGGGAGGAGTTGCTCCGCCTGGAGCGGGTGGGGATGGAGGAAAGCTTTTTCGAGTTGGGCGGGCACTCGCTGCTGGCCACGCGCGTGATCTCGCGGGTGCGGCAGGTGTTCGCCGTGGAGCTGCCGCTGCGGGCGCTGTTCGAGGGACCCACCGTGGCGGAGCTGGCGGTGCGCGTGGAGGAGATGCGCCGCGCGGGGCTGCCGCTGCTGCCGCCGGTGGTGCCGGTGGAGCGCACGGGTGCTCTGCCGCTGTCCTTCGCGCAGGAGCGGCTCTGGTTCCTGGACCGCCTGGAGCCGGGGAGCACCGTCTACAACGTCCCGGTGGCATGGCGCCTGGGGGGTGCGCTGGACGAGGCGGCGCTGGAGCGCGCGCTGGGTGAGATCGTCCGGCGTCACGAGGCGCTGCGGACCACCTTCGGCGAGGTGGACGGCTCGCCGGTGCAGGTGGTGGCGCCCTTCGACGGATTCGCCCTGCCGGTGGCGGACCTGTCAGGGCTGAGCGAGGCGGATCGCGAGGCGGCGGTCAGGCGGCTCGCCGGGGAGGAGGCGCGGCGAGCGTTCGACCTCTCGGCGGGCCCGCTCTTCCGCGCTTCGCTGCTGCGGCTGGGCGCCGAGGAGCACGTGCTGCTGCTCTCGATGCACCACGTCGTCAGCGACGGGTGGAGCATGGAGGTGCTCCTGCGCGAGCTGTCGGCGCTGTACGACGCGTACCGCGAGGGTCGCGAGTCGCCGCTCCCCGAGCTGCCGGTGCAGTACGCCGACTACGCAGTGTGGCAGCGCGAGCAGCTGGCGGGCGAGGTGCTGGACCGGCAGCTCTCGTACTGGCGGGAGCGGCTCGCGGGCGCGCCGGAGCTGCTGGAGCTGCCCACGGACCGTCCCCGCCCGCCGGTGCAGACGTACCGGGGCGCGTCGGTGCCGGTGGAGCTCTCCCTGGAGCTGCTGGAGCGGCTGCAGGTGCTGGGGCGGAGCGAGGGCGCGACGCTGTACATGACGCTGCTGGGCGCCTTCCAGGTGCTGCTGGGCAGGTACGCCGGCAGCGAGGACGTGATGGTCGGGAGCCCGATCGCCGGACGCACGCGCGGGGAGGTGGAGGGGCTGATCGGCTTCTTCGTCAACACCCTGGTGCTGCGGACCGATCTCTCGGGCGACCCGTCCTTCCGCGAGGTGCTGCGGCGGGTGCGGGAGGTCACGCTGGGCGGGTACGCGCACCAGGAGGTGCCCTTCGAGAAGCTGGTGGCCGAGCTGCAGCCGGAGCGCAGCCTGAGCCACTCGCCGCTCTTCCAGGTGGCGTTCGCGCTGCAGAACGCCGAGGGCCGGGGAGACGCTCCTGCGGGGCTGAAGGTCAGCGGAGTGGGAGCGGAGCTCGAGGTCGCCAAGTTCGATCTTTCCCTGACGCTCGCGGCGACCCCTCGGGGCCTGCGTGGGGGACTGAACTACAGCACGGACCTCTTCGAGCGCAGCACGGTCGACCGCATTCTCGGCCACCTGGCACGGGTGCTGGAGCAGGTCGCCGCGGACGCGGACGTGCGGCTTTCGCAGCTGGAGCTGCTCGGCGAGGCGGAGCGCGCGCTGGTGCTGGAGGAGTGGAACCGGACGGCGGCCGAGGTTCCGGCCGACCTCTGCATCCACCAGCTCTTCGAGACCCAGGCGGATCGCACGCCGGACGCGGTCGCGGTCGTCTGCGAAGGAGAAGCGCTGCGCTACGCGGAGCTGAACGCCCGCGCCAACCAGCTCGCCCATGCCCTCTGGCGGCGCGGAGTGGGCCCGGAGGTGC
>DASQBH010000292.1:0-5559 GCA_035635315.1 Longimicrobium sp. | reverse complement strand
GTAGGGTACGCCGGGTGGTACCAGCTGCGGTCCAACTCGCTGCGCCCCTGGCAAAGCGGGGCGCGCATCGTGGGGTTCTGGACGGTGGCGGCGGCGGCGTTCTGGGCGGCGGGTGCGCTCGAGCTTCTCCTGCTCTACTGGCTCGTCCCGCTGTTCTGGTGCTTCTCCAGCTTCCTGTACTGGTCGGAGATCCAGGACCACTGCAACACCCGGAGCGGCACGCGCTCCAACCTGAGCCCGGTGATGAACGCGCTCACGCACAACAACGGCTACCATTTCGTCCACCACCACTACCCGGCCATCCCCTGGTACCGCCTTCCGGAGGCGCACTACGCGCTTTGCCCCAACGAGGGCGACGTGTCGCACTCGTTCCTGGAGACCTACCGTCAGATCCGCGCGACGCCCGTGGTAGACCACGGCCACATGACTCCGGCGTCGACTGCGACTGCGTAGCTCCAGGGGTGGTGTGGATCCGGTGGCAGAAGCTGGCCGGTGGCCTGGCCAGATCCCTGTCCCGGAGATCGCGTGGAAACGGGCCCCGCCGTCACATATGGACGGCGGGGCCCGGGTGTTTCGGGGAATCGAGGTTCGGCGAGCCTCAGCTCTGCGCCAGGTTGAAGAAGGACTTGCGGACGCGGGGCCCCGCCACCTCCCACAGCACCACCTGCCCCTGGTGGATGAGGTAGCTGTCGCCGGGGCCGTAGGTAGGTGTGCGCGCGGCCGTCCTCGTCGGTGATGGTGACTTCGCCTTCCAGGATGGTCGCGTGCTCCGTGAAGGGAAAGTGGATGCGCACGGTGCCGGTGGTCGCCTCGAAGATGCCGGCCATCATCCCGCCGTCCTGAAAGTCCACGCGCGCGGAGATGCGCGGGGTGCCGCTCACCACGTCGCCGCCCAGGCCGGCGGGATCTCCCAGGTCGATGAGCTCGTGGTCCGCGATGGGGGCCGACAAAGGATAGGTTCGCATTGCTCGTCCAGGTGTGGTTGGTTGGGTTTGGGTGATTCGGCGACCGAATCAGTGCGTAAATCGGGGTTGCCGGGTGATGGACTGTTCAGCGTATCGCGGGATTGCGGCAGCGCGCTGCCACCCTTCCGGCAAACGCCCATCCCTTGCGTGTTCTGACTCACCCGCGTACGCACGGCCGCTGGGAGGTGCGTGATCCGGAGGGGAACTGGTGTGCGTGAGCGTCTACGAGTGCGGCGTGGTCGAGGTGGGAATGCCGATCCGCAGCGTGGCCGAGGAAGGATCGCGGCAGCCGTGGCGATGACAGCCGCGGCTCCTGCGCCGTTTGCGCTGACTGGAAGCCACGCTCCCCGCGTGCCTCTATCGAGAAAAATTACTTCTTGCGCCATCACCAGCGGAAGTTTACAATGACCTAAAACGCGCGGGTTGAATGCTCGGAAGTGGATAACCATGCTGCGGTTCACGCAAGGGCGAGTTGGTGTGCGTGACGGTCTAGAAGCGCGGTGGGGTGGAGGTGGTCACTTGATGTCAATCGGCGGCTTGCGCTGTTCGGCCAGCACTGCCCGCTTGTCCTGGCCTCCTCGTCCGTACTGCGCGACTGGTAGACGTATCGGCCGCGCGGCGGCAGCAGTGATCGACCATCAGCCGCGCCATCCGTGCCGAACCACCCGCTCAGGCCATCCAACGCATCGGCCCATACTGATCTTGCCGGTAGGCGGATGCGGGCGTAGAATCGGGGACCGGGCTCACATAAATCGGCGCGAATCGTGCTGCTTGAAGATTCCGTTCACGGTGGCTACCCATGTCTGTAGCGCGCTTTCTGGTTCCGCTCTGCATCGCCGCCATCGGGTGCGGCGCGCCCATGCGTCCGGGCGCTCCCGCGCTTGCTTCCCCCGGCACCGCGGTCGCTTCGCCTGCGCCGTGCAGCGAGGCGCTCGCGTTCGTCGTTTCGCGGCTGCAGGCGAACTATCCCGGCTTCGCCGACAAGGTGACCGACGCGACCCGCAACCTGTACCTGGCGCACACGGCCGCGTGGACCGACTCGGCCGTGGCTGCCCCGGACGGTGCCGCCTGCCAACGCGCCCTGGCGGGCTGGGCGGCCTTCTTCCGGGACCGGCACGTCGCCGTCATCGATCTGCAGCCCGCCCGCGCGCCCGCCGCAGCCGCGCAGGCGGGCGACACCAGCGCCGCCGCGATCCGCGCCCGGTTCGCCGACGCCCCGGCGCTGCAGGTTACCGAGGCTGACGCGCGGCGACTGTGGGCCGGCGGCGTGGCCCCGGACCCCATCGTCGGCGTCTACCAGCAGTGGAACGGCCCGTACCGCCTGGCCATCGTCCCGCACCCGCGGGGCGGGTTCGCCGCGGTGGTGCTGCAGGCGGACAGCGTCTGGTGGGTGCCCGGCCAGGTCAAGGCATGGTTCAATCCGCGCCCCGGCGGCGGGTACGACGCGCGGTTCCTCATGCGCGACCACCGGGAAGAGCGCACCACCGCGTCGCTCGTCCAGAACCTGCTGAAGGTGCGGCTTCCCGGAGGCGAAAGCTGGTTCCTGCGGGTGGATCCCCGCGGACCTGACGACGTGTCGCTGGAGGAGTTTCCGCGTACGCTCACCGGGCCCACCCGCTTCGAGCGGCTGAGCGCACGGACGGTGGCCCTGCACGTGGCCGACTTCTACGGGGCCGCCGCGCTCGACAGTGTCCTTGCCCGCCACCGCGGCGAAATCACCGGCGCACGCAACCTGATCATCGACGTCCAGTCCAACCCCGGCGGATCGGACCACGTCTTCGCCGGGCTCCTTCCGCTGCTGTACACGGATCCCATCGTCCGCGTACCGCACGCGGTGCTGGCGACCCCCGAAAACATCACGAAGTTCCAGGGACTGCTGGACGGTCCGGGGCTCCCCGATACCGCCCGGGGCGAGATCCGCGGCCTGGTGGAGCGCCTTCACGCGGCACCCGCGGGGAGCTACGTCAGGACGGGGACCTGGGAGCCGCTGCGCCTGGACTCGGTGCTTCCCCTGCCGGCGCGGGTGGCGGTGGTGGTGGGGCGGGGGTGCGGCAGCTCGTGCGAGCAGTTCGTGCTGGCCGCCCGGCAGAGCAGAAAGGTGACGGTGTACGGCGAGAACACCGCCGGCGTCGCAGACTACGGCAACACGCACTTCGTGGACGCGCCCGGCGGCCGGTTCCGCCTCGTGTATCCCACCTCGCGTTCCGAGCGTCTGCCGGGGAGCCCGGTAGATCCGCACGGCATCGTTCCCGATGTTTCCGTTCCGGCCGGAGAGCTGCACCCAGCGCACCGGTCCGCTACGGGCCGGTGGGATTGAGATGAGGCAGCGAGCCGACCGGCCGCACCCGGTCTCCGGCCCGGGCCCATGTTGACCGTCGCGCCGTGGGTTACGCCCTTCGCGCCCGAAACGCTGGGCGCGTTCGCCCTGCCGGAACAGGCGCACGCCGCAGTGGGGACGATCCTGCTGGTGCGCATTGCCGGCGAGGTGGGCGCCGCGCCGGGCGACGACTCTCCCATCCCGGCCCTGGTGACGGGGCTGCGCAGGCGGTACCCCGGATCGCCGGTCGCGCTGTGGATGCCGCAGGCGGCGACGCAGACGGTGATCGATGCCGTGCGGGCGGCGACCCGGGCACAGGTGCGGGCGATCGTCGGCGGCGAGCGGCCCAGCCCAGAGCTGGTGCGGAACCAGCTCACCGACCCCGCGGGGCTCAGCGCGTTCATCCTGCGCTGGGCGTCGGACGCGGGATACCTGCCGCCCGGGGCGGAGCACGACGACGTCCGCGCCCTGCTCGACGCCGCACCGGACGTCCGCACGCTGAACCGGCTGGCCCGGGAGCGCCAGGTGGCCGCGCGTACCTGGCGCAGCCACCTTCAGCAGCTCGGGCTTCCCACGCCGCGGGCGTGGCTGGCGCTCGCGCATGCGCTGCACGTGGCGTTCTTCGCGCAGCGCCATCCGGATCTGCCGCTGCAAGCCCTGGCCGAGCGCCTGGACCTGGGCAGCGTGGCGACCATGAACCAGCGTTTTCAGAGGGTGTTTGGGCTCTCGCCGGGCCGCGTTCGCGCGATGCTCGGCGCCGAGCCCCTCCTGCACCGGTGGTTCGCGCAGCGGGTCGCCCGTTGACGGGTTTCGGCTACGCCGTGCCGGCGTGCGAGAGCTCCGAGACGACCAGTGCGTCCGCGATCCTGGCCGGCGTTTCCGGAAGCGCCGGGCTCCACCCCGGCAGGAGGTGATCGGGATAGAACGCCCGCTCCGTGCCCGGCGTGGCCAGCCGGTGCAGGAACACCCCGATTCCCGACGCGCCCATGCCGAAGTCCGCGGCGACACGGTTTAGCGCCCCCCCGGGAAAGGCCGTTCCGAAACGGGTCGGCACCTGGGCCGCCAGTAGCACCTGGGCCATGCGGCGCGCGTGGTGGTGGTACGCCGCCTCACCGGTGGCCACCTGCATGTCCAGGAGCGTCTCGCCCCAGCCCGCGTAGCCGAAGTCCTGCCATAGCTTGTTGGTCCACCGGAAGGTCAGCGTGCGGGCCGCGGTTTCCGCCCAGCTCCGGACGTCGGGGTCGCCGGTGCAGGCGTAGAGGCGCGCCGCCGCGGTCGCCACCCCGGCCGACCCGAAGTACACGTGCGGCGAGCGAAAGCGCGGCCGGGGACCAGCGGCGGAGGGCCAGAACGCGTATCCCGCCCGCCAGCGCGCCTGCGAGAACTCGAAGCGGAGCGCCTGCTTCGCGAGTTCCCAGTAGCGTGGCTCGCCGATGCGGGCCCCGAGGTAGGTGTAGAAGAGGGCGATCCCGCTGCCGCCGGCGCCCAGGCCGGCGGCGATGGTTCCGTCCACCGGCCAAGCCAGCCCGCGAGCCCGCCGGCGCGCCCGCGCCGCCAGCTCGTCGCCTATGCGTACGGCCACGCGTTCCAGCTCCGGGTCGTCCTGGCGCGCGGCGAGCGCGAGGGCCACCGTTCCCACCCCCGCTACGCCGTGGTACAACCCCGGGGTGTCGGCAAGGCGCGGGTCGGCGGCCGCGACGCGCAGCAGGCGGCCCACGGTTTCCGGCTGTCCGGCGGCGTCCAGCGTCAGCGCGACCCCGGCCAGACCGGTGTACATTCCCGGTGGGCACCGCTCCGGTACCGCGGCGCCCTCGAGCCATTCGAGCCAGGCGTCGGGAACCGTGCCACGGACTCGGCGAACGAACTCGACGGGCCCCCCGG
Source organism: Longimicrobium sp. (assembly GCA_035635315.1). Taxonomy (GTDB): domain Bacteria; phylum Gemmatimonadota; class Gemmatimonadetes; order Longimicrobiales; family Longimicrobiaceae; genus Longimicrobium. Next base: position 396 of record DASQBH010000292.1, on the reverse strand, counting down.
CGCCGAACTGAATGCTCGCGCCGTTGGTGCCGTGCGCGTCGGGCGACGCGGGCCACAGGAGCTCGGGCCCGGCGTGGCCGGCGCTCGCCTCGAAGAAGGCGGCCAGCCGCTCGCAGGCTTCCACCAGGGCAGCTCGGGGGGCCAGGTCGTTTTCCGCGGCGCCGTCCACCTCCCCGCCCCCGTTTGCCTCTCGCGCGCCGTGCACCGGCGCCTGGCGGGGCAGCGTCGACGGACGCACCCGCGCGAGCGCCGCGCGTACCGGATCGCCGGTCCAGCGAACGGCCGGGTCGGGCGCCAGGAGCCCGTCGGCCACCTCCAGCAGCATCCGCGGAAGCCCCATCTCGGCCATCATCATCTCCGCCATGGCCATCACCCCGCCACGGTGCAGGTCCAGCC
>DASQBH010000291.1:0-7581 GCA_035635315.1 Longimicrobium sp. | reverse complement strand
GGGCAGGAGCCGGTTGCGCGCCGCCAGGGCGAGGAACGCGTCCCAGTCCACGCCGCCCACGGGGAGGCCGATTGGGCTCGCCCCGGCCGGCGCACTCCACGCCACCGCAAGGAGCAGCGCGTGCTCCGGGCGCATGGATCGTGGCGGGGAAGGAGCCTGCATCACCGGCTCCGGCCGGCGCGCGCCGGGAGCCGGAACGTGCGGCGGGGTGCGCACGCCGAAGCTGTTCTGCCGTACAGGGGTCCGTCCATTGCTCCGGTGGTCACACAAGCCTTGCATTCCGGACACTTCCGCTGCACCATAGGGACGCGGATACCGCCGGGGAGAAGCACGCCCGGCCCTGCCCACCGCACCTTTTCCGTGGCGAAAGACAATGGAAGTCACCCATCGGTCGCGCCGTGCGTACGTCCCTCCCCGCCTGACGGTCTACGGCCGGCTGGAGGAGCTTACGCTCACGGTCCAGGACAACATGAACAAGAACGACCCCATCCAGGGCAACAACAACCTCAAGACCTGACGCCGGCGCGCTCGCTTCTGCTCATCGGCGCCAACCCGCGCCAGACGCTCGTCCCCGCTCGCAACTCGTTGTCACACAACTGTTTCTGCCTGCCGTGCACGGCGGGCGGGGGGTTGCGCATTCCGCTCGCGAAGTGCAGATTTTTATGCGTGGCGAACCCCGCCGGGGCAGCGCCGCGCCCGACTCCGATCAGAAAAGACGATGGAATCCACTGATCAGGCACGCCGTTCGTACGCCCCTCCCCGCCTGACCGTCTACGGCCGGCTGGAGGAGCTTACGCTCACGGTGCAGGACAACATGAACAAGAACGATCCGGTCCAGGGCGGGAACAACCTCAAGACCTGATCGGGATCGAGTCCGTCCGCCGACCCCCCTCCTTCTCGGCGTCACCCCTCGTCCGCATAGGCCTGGCTCAGCCGGGCGGCGCGTGAAAGCGCCTCTTCCCAGCCGCGGAACCGTTCCGGAAAGCGGCGCCGCAGCTCGTGCGCGATCGTTTCCAGCGTCGCGCCGCCGTCCATCATTCCCAGCAGCATCGCGTCCATGCGGCCCTGCTCCCCCAGCACGGGCCGAAAGTCGTGCGCGCGCTTGCGCAGGTCCGCCGGGCGCGCGGGCTGGGAAAGAAAGGTGGACTGGCGGAAGTCTGCCTTCGCGCCGCCGTTCCCCTCCACGCGCGTGTTCCACACCCACACGTACTCCTCGCCGATCAGCCGCGCCTGCAGTTCCACCTGCACCGCGTCGCCCGCGTCTACCGGCACGGGGTGCAGCAGGGGAAAGAAGGCGGTGCCGTAGATGGTCTCCGGCCCCTCCGGCCCCGTGGTGTAGCCGATCCCCTCCGCCAGCTCCGTGACGAACCAGGCGGCGATCCCGTGCATCGCCCCCGCTCGATCGACGGTCCACGCCAGGGTGGCGCGCACCTCCGGGTCGCGCAGGGTGCGGTAGTCGAGCTCCGCCCAGACGCGCGCCTCCGCCAGCAGCTGATCGGGGAGGATGCGCGTCTTGGTCCAGGTGTTGAGCGCGGCCCGGCGCGGCACGGCCAGGTCGAACCCGCGCGCGTGCGCATCCCACGGCTCCGTGACGCGGCGGTGCTCCTCCTCCGCCTCCACCGGCGCGGCGTACATCGTGTCCCGCCGCGGCACCAGCACGCCCTCCGGCGCCAGCAGCCGGTCGCGCGCGTCGGCGATGGAGGCCACGTGCTGCTCGAAGAGGGGAAGCACGCCCCGCAGGTCCGAGACGGCCACGTCCGCGCGCTCCGGCAGCTCCACCCGGGTGGAGACGTCCTGGATGAACTCGATGCGGTCCGCGAAGCCGGCGGAGCGGGCCACGGCGCGCGCCAGGTGCACGGAGTCGCCGGGATCCACCGCGTAGACCTTGCGGGCGCCCAGGCGGCAGGCGATCAGCGCCATCATCCCCGTCCCGGTGCCGATGTCCAGCACCACGCTCCCCGGGCGGACCACGCGGGCCAGCGCGGCCTCGTACGCATCCATCCGCACCCGGTCGGCGAGCATGGCCCCGTGGCCGCGGATGCTGTAGGTCTCAGCCACGGCGCCCCCGCACGTCCGCCTCGATCATCCCGCACAGCTCCCCCAGCCGCGCCGGGTCGGTGCTGGGGATGGCCCACGCTCCGGGAACGGTGCGTGCCACCCGCCCCAGGACCTCCAGCTCCCGCCCCTGCGCGGCGCGGTCCGGGAACCAGCCCACGTAGCCGTTGGAGACCAGCTCCAGCACGGCGTCCATCCCGCCCATCGGCTCCAGCCGAGGCGCGTCCGCCCCCGCCTCCCGGGCGCAGAGCACGTACACGCCGCCCAGGGGGAGGGGATGGGGATGGAACGCCTCGTCCAGCCGCACCCCGCGCTTGTCCCAGTTGGGCGTCAGCGGCGGCAGCTGTGCGTCGGGGCCGTAGAGGGCGGGGACGATGTCCGGCCACAGGCGCAGGTACGGATACGCGGGCTGCGCCAGGATCCCCTCCGCCGACGTCCGCAGCGCCAGCACGTCGTCCGCCACCAGCGGGTGCCCCCGCGCGGCCAGGGCGGCGGCGGTGCTGGACTTTCCCGCCCCCGCCGGCCCCACCAGCGCCACCGCCGCGCCATCCACCGCCACCGCGCTCGCGTGCAGCGAGGGGATGCCGCGCAGCCGCAGGACCAGGCCAAAGACGGGCCCCAGCAGGTACGTCGCCGCGTCTTCCACGGTGAAGCGCGCGGGCCAGGTGCAGGCCACGCGCGCCCCCGCCGCGTCCACGTGGTACTCGCACCCGTCCGCGTAGCGCAGGCGGAACGCGCCGTCCTCGCGCCGGTGCACCACCACCGTCGGCTCCTCCGCGGGCGTCATTCGCGGAGAGACGTACCACGGCTCCTCCGCGGCTCCCGGCGGAAAGACGTCGTCCGGCACGCGCCCCATCCAGATCCGCAGCTCCGGCGCGCCCTCCTCGTCCACCGTCGCCAGGCCGGGGATCGATCGATCCGCTTCGACCCGGAAGCCGTAGAGGCGGTAGCGTGCCGGCGCACCCCGATCGTCGCCCGCCTCGCTCGCGCTGGCGGTCATGCGGGGAGCGGCGATGGGGGAGCCTGCGCGGCCGCGTTCATCGGTGGTGATGGGCAAGCCAGAGCGAAAGGGCCAGGGGGCGAAGGTCTTCGTACAGGTAGCGCGGCGGCGCGGCGGAGGCGCCGCCGGCGGCGCGGGGGACGCGGGACAGGTCCACCCACGGCGCCACCCGCGCGTCCGCCGCGCGCCCGCCCAGCCAGCCAGGGCCCAGGTCGCGCGCGCGGACCTCGATCATGTCCTCCGCCACGGGCGTCTTGGGGCGGCGCAGCAGGGGCTCGGGAAGGCGGCCGCGCATCCCTATCCGCAGCAATCCCTTGTCATTATACCACTGGGCCGGGGGGATGGACAGCGCCAGCCGCACCACCCGCAGGTCCAGGTACGGGTGCCGCTGCTCGATGGGAACGCCGGTTACGCCGGGGTCCCACAGGGGAAAGAGGATCGGCCAGAAGGGGGTGGTGAGCAGCCCGTGCGCCTCTGGCCGCAGGGGGTGCGCCGAGGTGCGCGGGGCGCTCCACGCGGCCAGCCGGTCCGCCAGCCCCACCCGCGCCGCGAAGCCGGGGTCGATCCACCCCGGCGGGTCGATCGGCCGGGGGTGCGGCCCGCCGCGCGCCGCCCGCCAGGTGCGCACGCCGGGGCGGGGGATGCGCCGGTGCCAGCGCACGTACTCCGCCGCCTCGCGCGCCGCCGCCCACGGGTGCCCGCCGACGACCAGGCGGGTGAGGCGGGAGGTGGTCTCGCGCAGCAGCGCGTCCGCGCCCTGGCCGGTGAGCAGCACGCGGGCATGCCCCGCCGCCTGGCGCAGCTGGTCCGCCTCCAGCGCCAGCAGCGGGGACGACGACGGCTGGGGGCGGTAGAGCTCCGGCGTCTCCCACCGCGCGAAGGGCGCGTAGTCGTCCGCGGGGAGCAGGCGCAGGGGGATGCCCAGCGCGTCCGCCGCCATGGACGCGAAGGCCGGCTCGTCGTCGGGCATCAGCCGCGCGTGGTACGCCGTGTAGCCGCGCAGCTCCGTCCCCCGGACGCCGCGGTCCACCAGGTCGCGCCAGGTGGCGGCCAGCGCGGTGGAGTCGCGTCCGCCGCTGAGCAGGATGGCGGCCCGATCCCGCGGCAGCCGGTCCGCCACCGCCTGGCACAGCACGTCCAGGAACGCCTCCGCGTACTCCGCGGGCCCCCGCAGCCGCAGCGGCTCCGCCTCTTCCGGGAGCGTCCACCAGCGGCGCAGGGAGACGCGCCCGTCCTCCACCACCAGCAGGTGGCCGGGGGCCAATTGGCGGATGGCGGCGTAGACGGTGGGCTCGGTGGACTGTGTGTCGCCGTGGACCAGGAAGTCCGCGATCCACCCCTCGTCCAGCCGGTCGGAGACGGAGGGGTGCAGGCGGACGCAGTCCAGCGAGCTGGAGAAGACGAAGGCGCCGGCCGTGGCGGCGTAGTAGAGCGGCTTTACGCCGAAGGGGTCGCGCGCGCAGAGCAGGCGCCGCCTCTCGCCGTCCCATGCGGCGAAGGCGAAGTCTCCCAGCAGGTGCAGCGGCGCGTCGTCGCCCCAGCGGCGCAGGGCGTGGAGAATCAGCTCCGCCGCGGGCGCCTGGGCGGACGCCTCGATCCCGCCGGCGCGCAGCTCGCGCACCAGCTCCGCGCGCCCGTCGATCCGCGCGTCGGCGACGATCCACAGCGTTCCGTCCACCGAAAGCGGCTGGGGGACGTCGTCGCCCACGTCTCCCGTGCGCAGCAGGGCGTGGACGAAGCCGGCGGGGCCGATCGCACGGAACGCGGTGCCGTCGGGGCCGCGGGACGCGAGAAAGCCGGCCATCCGGTCCAGGAGCGCCGCGTCCACGGGGGCGCCGTCCAGGGCCACGATGCCGGCGATGCCGCTCACGTCGTGTAGAGGGAGGTGGGGAAGGGGAGGGGTCAGTCCGCCGGGCGCAGCTCCACCAGGCCGCGCGCCAGCATGTCGCCGAACAGCTGGATCAGGTCGGCCTGGGCGGTGGGGGCGTCCACCTCGAACGCGTCCGTCACCGCGTCGCGCAGCTGGGCCACGGTGTGCGGGCCGCGCTCCAGCAGCGCCCACACGGTGGCGCCCACCGGGTCCAGCCCGTAGTACACGCCGTCGTTCAGCCCCAGGATCACCGCCTCGCCGTCCAGCTCGCACGACACCTGGTCGCGTGCCGCCACCAAGCGGGTCTCCGCGTCCAGCCGCGGGGGATCGGCGAACGTCACCGCTCCGACGCCAGGAGGCCCGCGTCCACCACGCGGTCCAGGATCACGCCGATGGCCACCAGCACGGCCGGCGGCGAGTCCATCAGCTCGTCGGGGGCGGTGCTCAGGTACGCCTGGTACGCGCGCAGCGCCGCTTCCCAGCGGGCGCCGTCGGTGTGGCGCTGGCGCGCGTCCACGAACCCGGGGCGCTCGGCGGCCAGCCCGGCAAGCGCGGCCACCAGCAGCTGTGCCGCGTCGCCGTCCGTCCCCGCATTGCTGCCGCGCAGCGCGCACAGCACCAGCCGGGCCTCGTCCGTATCGACCCCCGGGCGCGCCAGCAGGCCACACACCGCCCGCTGTCCCGACGGGTGCAGCGACAGGCTGTCCGGCCAGTTCCTGGGGCGCTGCAGGGTGGCGGCGCACGCCGCGCGCTGCGCTTCGGCCGCCTCGCCCAGCACGGCGTCGGCCACCGTGCGCGAGCGGAACGCCGTGCGCCCCTCCACGCGGCGAAAGAGCGCGCCCTCCAGGTCGCGGACGGGAACCACCGGGTACCCGGCGATCCCGCTTCCGGTGGGGATGATGCCGGTGACGTCGCTGCGGAACGGCTGCGCGCCCAGCGGGGCCGCCGCCAGCACGGCCACGGCCAGCAGGGCGGCGAATCGAATGCGGTTCATCGAAGGATGTCCCTGCGTCAGAACATTTGCCGGAACGCCAGGCCGTAGCCCAGCGAAAGGATGAAGCGGGCGCCGTCGCCGGCCGAGCCGGTAAGGTCGGCCAGCCCCAGCGTGAGCACCACCGGCACGCGGGGCAGGGGGGTGAGCGAGGCGGCCATGTTCAGGTCCTGCCCCGTCCAGTCCGCCACCAGCGAGACGTGCGGGGTCACGCGCGCCCCTGCCGCGGCGAACAGGTTCACCGTTTCCTTTCCCTCGGCGTCGTCGTCCTCGAAGCGAAAGCGGCCGTTCCCCAGGCCCAGGGTAAAGACGGCGGTGCTGAACGGGGCGTCGGCGTCTTCGCGCAGGTTCATCATCCGGGTGGCCACGGCGTACAGGCTGCCGTTGTCGTCCGATCCGCCCCACAGGAACGCGTTCTCGTAGCCCACGGCCACGCTGGTGCTGCGGGGGAGCATGCGGTGCACCTTCACGCTCACGCCGCCGGTCTCCAGCGGGTTGCTGCGAAAGGTGGAGTACGTGGTGAGCGCCGCCTCCACGGCCACCACCCGCCGCGACCCCACGCCGATGCCGATCACCGCCGCGCCGTCGTCCTCTTCCGTGTACCGCGTGCGCCCCTGGTAGGCGATGCCGAAGAACAGCTCCCCCGCGTCCACGCCGAACGCCGTGGGGACGGAGACGCTGGCGGCCGGCCCCAGGCGCATGCGGTCGCCCAGGTCGTCCAGCCCCAGCCGCAGCGCGTCGCGGTTGAGCGAGGCGGTCCGGCGGTCGGCGGCGGGCTCCGCGGCGCTCGAGCCGTTGCCGCCGAACGCGCCGATCGCGCCCGGGTAGCCGGCCGACGCGGCCAGCGCGGTGCACGTAAGCCCGGTGGACGGCGGCGCGGGCGCGGGATCGGCGCCGGACGTGGGCGGAAGCTGCGCGCCCGGCGACGTCGGTGTGCCGGATGTCGGGGTGGAGGGCGTCTCCGCGCCGCGGCCCGTGGGCGTGCCGAGCAGGTGCGGCGGCGTGGCGGCCACGGGCGGCGCGGTGCTGCGGCGGGGGCGCGACGGAGTGGCGGGCTTTCCGCACTCGTCCACGGGGCGTGACGGCTGCGCGGAGGACGGGGCGGCAGCCAGTGCGGCGGCGGCCAGCAACAGGATCGGACGCGGCATGCGGAACATGGGCGTGCGCGGCTCGGGATACGTCGGGAAGGGAAAACCGGGGCCTGCGAGCGCGGCGTACGTATGCCGCAAACCGGGGTGGAATCGGAAGTTGCTGAAATATGGACTCTGCTACGCCGCTGCACAAGCCTTGTCGCGCGCGGCCCGGCTCTGGCGCACGTGGTTCACGGGTTGCACCATGTGTGCGGGGGACCCGCCTTTACCCTTTGCGACCGTACCATGCGCCGACTTCTGCTTCCGCTTCTCTTCGTCCTGAGCGCCGCGGCCGTGCCCGCCGCCGCGCAGGACACCACCACGGCCGTGCGCCCCGCGGACGTCATCCGCCTTTCGGTGTGGCGGCAGCCGGAGTTCACCGGCGAGTTCCCCATCGCCCCCGACGGCACCATCCTGCACCCGCTGCTCGCCGAGGTGCGCGTGGTGGGCCGCACCCGCGACCAGGTGCGCGCGCAGCTGCGCGAGGTGCTGCGGCAGTACGAGAACGATCCCCAGTTCGTGTTCGACTACCTGT
>DASQBH010000290.1:0-4041 GCA_035635315.1 Longimicrobium sp. | reverse complement strand
AACGCGTACAGCGGATGGGACCTGGTGCCCGAGTTGTGGAACGATCCCGCCGCCTTCAACCGCACCGTCCTCGCCGACCGCGCCACCGACCTTGCCGCGGAGTTCGACTACGTGCGCTTCGACCGGCCACAGCTGCCCGAGGCGCTGCGCAGCGTGCGCCTGTCCGACTACCGCGTCCCCGCCCCGGACCTGGTCGCCGCCTTCGCGCGCTGAAGCCAGGCGGATTCTCGCGAAGGGCGCCAAAGAAAAAATGAGGAGGACGCGGGGGACACATCGAGTACCTCTGCGTCCTCTCGTTTTCCCTGCATCCTCCGCGTCGAATTGCGCCCGGGATTGCCGGGATGGTTGCCAGCGCGAGGCGGCGGGGCGTATCCTGTGGCGCTCTCGATCCGCATCTCTCGTTCTGGAGGACGTATGGCCCGTTTCGCCCTGGTGTGCGCAGCTGCCCTGAGCCTTGCCGCGCTCGGCGCGTGCGCCCGCGAGCCCGATCCCGCGCGGCAGGACGCGCCCGTGAACGACGCGGCCGCGCCGCCCCCGCCCCTGACCACCGAGATGGTGGGCGGCAGCGACCCGGCGGTGCAGCCGGCCGTGGCGCCTACGACGACTCCGGCCGCGGCCCCCCAGGGCACGGCCACCACGCCCGCGGCTCCGTCCACCGCCGCGCCCACCGCCGCGCCCACGGCCGCGCCCGCCACGGCCCCGGCGGCGGACACCAGCCACACGGCCCACGCCGACTCCGGAAGCACCGGCGGCCACTGAGGCCGTTCCACGGCCGGTGCATCGGCCCCGCTCCGGACGCGTTCGGGGCGGGGCCGCTTTCCATCCAATCGCGGGGAATGGGAACGTGAAGCGAATCTGCGTGTTCTGCGGATCCAGCCCGGGGCTGCGGCCGGACTACGCGGCGGCTGCCCAGGCGCTGGGGCGGGTGATGGTGCAGCGCGGCATCGGGCTGGTGTACGGCGGTGGGCGCGTGGGGCTGATGGGCGTCGTGGCCGACACCGTGATGGCGGAGGGGGGCGAGGCCATCGGCGTGATCCCCGAGGCGCTGCTGCGGCGCGAGGTGGGGCACCACGGGCTCAGCGAGCTGCAGGTGGTGGGCTCCATGCACGAGCGCAAGCAGCGGATGGCGGACCTTTCCGACGGGTTCATCGCCATGCCGGGCGGCTACGGCACCTACGAGGAGTTCTGCGAGGTGATCACCTGGTCGCAGCTGGGCATCCATCCCAAGCCGTGCGGCCTGCTGAACGTGCTGGGCTTCTACGATCCGCTGCTGGCGATGTTCGACCACGGGGTCCGGGAGGGGTTCATCCGCCCCCACCACCGGGCCATGGTGCTGCAGGACACGGACCCGGCCCGCCTGGTGGAGAGCATGCATCACTTCGTCCCGCCCACGGCGGAGAAGTGGATCACTCCGGGCGAGCGCTGATCGAGGCACTTGGACGCGGCGTCCCGAGCGTGTAGACTTCACTCCGCAGCACCTTTCGTCCCGCCACCACGCCACATGCGACCGATCCTGACACTCGCGGCCGCCGCACTGCTCCCGATCGTCCCCTCCGCCGCCCACGCGAGCCCCGTCCGCTTTGCCGGCGCGCTGGGGATGGCGCCGTGGATGCCCCTGCTGATGGTGATCGCCGGGCTGCTCTTTCTGGCGGTGGAGGTGTTCCTGATCCCCGGGCACGGGGCGGCGGCGCTGCTGGGGCTGATGGCGGTGCTGGCCGGCATCGTCCTCTCCCTGATGGGGCCGTTCCCCGGGCCGGCGGACGTGGCCATCGCCATCGGCGTGGTGGTCTCCAGCATGACGCTGGTGGGGGTGGCGGTGTGGGGGCTGGCCTCGCGGATGCGCTCCGGCGACCCGCTGCTGGGCGGCTCCCTGCCGAGGGACGAAGGGTACATCGCCGCGCTCCCCCGCCCGGAGCTGGAGGGGATCGACGGCATCGCCCTTACCGACCTGCGGCCGGCGGGGACGGCGGAGGTGGCGGGCGAGCGGCTGGACGTGGTGAGCGAGGCGGGGTGGATCACCGCCGGCACCCCCGTGCGCGTGCTGCGCGCGGAGGGCTACCGCCACGTGGTGCGCGCCGTCGCGCTCCCCCCGCCCGCGGACGAGACGCCGGCGGAGTAGCGCTTCTCGGTCGATCGCCGACCGAGGAGCAGCAGGAACTCGCAACTTATTTTCTCCCACGCACGTAGACGCCTCCGCACCCGGCGGAGCGACCGTCGCGGCGCCGCCCGTGCCGCCCGGCACGGAGCCTGACCCCCGGACCGAGACACGACGATGGATCCCATCGCATACACCCTGTTCCTGATCTTCCTGGCCTTCATCGGCCTGGTGATCTTTCTGCAGTTCATCCCGCTGGGGCTGTGGATCCAGTCGGTGTCGTCGGGCGTGTACGTGGGGCTCACGCGGCTGTTCGCCATGAAGCTGCGGCGGGTGAACCCCGCGCGCATCGTCCACCCGCTCATCACCGCCCACAAGGCCGACCTGCCGCTGAACGTGACGCAGCTGGAGGCGCACTACCTGGCGGGCGGCAACGTGGAGCGCGTGGTGCAGGCGCTGATCGCCGCGCAGAAGGCGGGGATCACCCTCAACTTTCAGCAGGCCACCGCCATCGACCTGGCCGGCCGCAACGTGCTTGAGGCGGTGCAGACGTCGGTGAACCCCAAGGTCATCAGCACGCCGCGGGTGGCGGCCATGGCCAAGGACGGCATTCAGCTCATCGCCATCGCCCGCGTGACGGTGCGGGCCAACATCAACCGCCTGGTGGGCGGCGCGGGCGAGGAGACCATCCTGGCGCGCGTGGGCGAAGGCATCGTCTCGACGATCGGCTCGGCGGCCAGCCACAAGGCGGTGCTGGAGAACCCCGACAACATCAGCAAGACGGTGCTCAGCAAGGGGCTGGACGCGGGGACGGCGTTCGAGATCCTGTCCATCGACATCGCCGACGTGGACGTGGGCAAGAACATCGGCGCCGAGCTGCAGACGGACCAGGCCGAGGCCGACAAGCGCATCGCCCAGGCCCGCGCCGAGGAGCGGCGCGCCATGGCGGTGGCGCTGGAGCAGGAGAACCGCGCCCGGGTGGAGGAGATGCGCGCCCGCGTGGTGGAGGCCGAGGCCCAGGTGCCGCTGGCCATGGCCGAGGCCTTTCGCAAGGGCAACCTGGGGGTGATGGACTACACCCGCATCCAGAACATGCAGAGCGACACCTCCATGCGCCGCGCGCTGGCCGCGCCCGCGGGCCCGGCCACTCCCGGCAACGGCGGCGGGGCCTGAGCCATGGAGTTCCTCATCTTCCTGTTCATCGGCTGGTTCATCTGGTCGGTGGTCGGGAACGCGGCAAAGAACCAGAAGGCGAAGCAGCTTCCGCCGCCGGCGCTCTGGGACCCGTCGCAGATCCCGCCGGAGCACGTGCTGCAGGTGGTCGGCGGCCCCCCGGCGGTGCTCCCGGCCCGCGCCGCGTCCGAGGAAAGCACGTCGGAGCTGATGTGGGACGAGACGGCGGGCGACACGGAGGTGGACGCGACGGGCGCTACGCCGGCGGAGGTGGTGGCGCTGGAGGCCACGGAGGAGATGTCGGTCGCGGCGCGGCCCATGCGCGCCGAGGCCGTCTCGCTGGAGCACGAGGTGGACTGGGAGGCGGAGCACGAGCGCTTCCATCGCAAGTACGTGGACGGGCACTCCGCCGGCTCGGCGGCCCGCCACGGCCTGCTGGACGAGATGCGCGACCCCGGCGCCCTGCGCCGCGCCGTGCTGATGGCCGAGATCCTGGGCCCGCCCAAGTCGCTGCGGAAGTAGCGATCTCCGGCCGATGAAGACGAATCGGGGAGGCTGCCAGGCGGCGGCCTCCCCGATGGTTTGTCGCGCATCCACAAAAGAAGGGGCCTCATACCGAATCCGAAAATAGAGTGTGTGACTTCCTGAGGGAGGCGCCGCAGTAAACTCGGCCCTTTCCGGGAGCCCGGCGCGCCGACCGAAGGACCTCGCCAGAAGAAACGACGGGGCTGGTTCGGTGCTCTGCTCCGGCCCCTGCGTGGCGGAAAGAAGGT
>DASQBH010000289.1:0-2451 GCA_035635315.1 Longimicrobium sp. | reverse complement strand
GTGTAGTACGGCTCGAGCTCGGCGTAGGTGATCGGCCAGTCGGCCAGGCCGGTGGAGGCGAGGCCGGAGCGGGCACGCTCCTGGAAGTCGCTTTCGCGAAAGCGCCAGTAGTTGCCGCTGAACATCACGCTGCCGCCCCCGACCAGCCGGTGGTACAGGAGGATCGACGGGCCGGCGACGGCGGGATCCGCCTCCGTCCTGCGGAAGGTGACGGGGTGGCGGACGGGGTCGTTGGAAAGGTCGCCCAGGATGAACGTCCTGAGCTCGTCGTGCTCGAAGTCCCGCCCCTCGCGGCGGGGGCCCTGCTCCAGCACCACCACCGTGTGCCCGGCCGCGGCGAGCTCCTTGGCCACGATCCCGCCGGCGGCGCCGGAGCCCACGACCACGAAGTCCACCGTGTCGCCGGGACGGAAGCGGATCGCCATTCAGGGTGCTTTCTCGGCGGCGGCCGCGTCGTAGTACCCGAAGGGCGGCTGCCACACCGGCCGGTGCTCGTATCCGATCAGCTTCCAGCCGACCAGGTTCCGGTTTCCCCCGTGGATCGGGAGCGAGAACATCCCCAGCAGGGTGAAGAAGCGCGCCACCTGAAAGAACGGGGTCGTTTCGATCGACCGCAGCAGCTCCACCTGCCGTGCCGCGGAGAGCTGCGCGAACCGCAGCGCGCGCCGTCCCATGAGCGCGGCGCGTCGGTCGAGGTCCGCCAGGCCGGCCAGGAAGAAGTCGCGCTGGGAGCCGGCCCAGGTGCCCAGCGAGTGGTCGATGAAGAAGACCACCCCCGCCTCGCGCGCCCCCGGCGTGTCGTCGGTGGGCATGATCTGGCAGGCGATCGCGTCGACGGCCGCCGCCTGCTCGGGGCTGAACACCTCCCACGCCGGCGCGCACAGCCGTGACCGCGCCGCGCGGGCGAGCGAGGCGTGGACCTCGCTGGGGCCGTCTGCCAGGCATCCGGCGGCGCACAGCACGCCCAGGATCTCGACGAACGACCGCCGCGTCAGCAGCTCGGCGTCCGCGAGCGGGCTCATGGCTGTCTCACTCGACCGGCTTCCTGCGCAAGCGACCCGGAGGCGCTGGTGGTGAGCGTGTGGAGGAAGGCGACGAGGTCCGCCTTCTGCTGGTCCGTCAGCCGCAGGGGCTTCATCGCGGGGTCCAGGTTGCGGTTGGGCTTGCCCCCTTCGTCGTAGAACTTGACCACCTCCTCCAGCGTGGGCGCGCTGCCGTCGTGAAAGTACGGCGCCGTGAGCGCCACGTTGCGCAGCGTCGGGGTGCGAAAGCGGCCCCAGTCGGCCTCGTCGGCCGTCACGTCGTAGCGTCCCGCATCCTGGGGCTCCTTGTCCGTCCCCACCCCCAGGTTGTGGAACTTGCCGTCGGTGAACATCACGTGGCTCAGCGCGAACGGGTGCAGCCCGCGCGTCATGACCAGGTGGCAGCCGTCGCACTTGGCGGAAAGAAAGACGTCGAACCCGCGGCGGGCCTCGACGGAGATCGCGTCCTGCTCGTCGCGGAACAGGTACCGGTCAAAGGGGGAGTCCCCCGCGCCCAGGCTCCGCTGGTACGCGGCCAGCGCCATGGCCAGCGTGCGCGACGAGACGTCCTCGCCGAACACCTGGTTGAACTCGGCCGAATAGCCCTGCCGCCGCAGCTTGGTCGCCGCCTCGTCCGGGGGCAGGTCCATCTCGTCGGCGGCAAAGAACGGCAGCAGGGCCTGCTCCTCCAGCGTCCTGGCCTTGCCGTCCCACATCAGCGGCTCCAGGTACGCCGTGTTCAGCACGCTGGGGCTGTTGCGCTTGCCGGTCCTTCCCCGGGTGCCGATCGACACGGGGTGCGGATCGGCGAACCCCACGTCGGGGACGTGGCAGGTGGCGCAGGAGATGGAGTTGTCCACCGAGAGCCGCTTGTCGAAGAACAGCCTTCGGCCCAGCGCCACCTTCTCCGGCGTCATGGGGTTGTCGGCGGGCGAGAGGAGCGGCGGCAGGCCCAGGGACCGCTCCTCCTGCACGGTGCCGTGGAGCCGCGTGATGGAGACCGCCGCCACCAGGCCGCACAGGAGCGGCACCGCGCGCCGGTAGACCTGCCGTCGCTCTCTCGCGTTCATGGTCCTACTCCCCCGTGGTATACGGGTCACCGAGCTCGGCGCCCACGATGTGCGAGGCCGTGCAGACCGCCATCTCGTACTGCGCCGGCTGCGTGGCCGCGGTGAACGCCGCGAACTGCGCGTCCGCGCGGGCCCCGCCGAACGCGGCGCCGTCGCCGCGCGTGGACTGCCCGCTCCGCACGAAGGTGTACACGCCCCTCCCGGGCGCCCGGCGCTGCTGGTTGTTGATGGTGTAGTCCAGGTCGAAGTCAAAGGCCACGGCGGCCATGCTCCCCCAGATCCGGACGACGGGGTTCAGCTCCTGGATCGAGGTCACCCGGCCGGTGGCGTAGAAGTCGGCAAAGTGCTCGCGCAGGGCC
>DASQBH010000288.1:0-23526 GCA_035635315.1 Longimicrobium sp. | reverse complement strand
GTCCCCCACCCCCCGGCCCCCTCCCCCGGCAAACTGCGCCGGGAGAGGGGGAGAACTTCGACTGTGTCTCGGCAGGCATCGAACTGCGTCCGCGGGGCGCCCCTCCCCCGACCCCTCCCCGCTCGTTCCTGGCGGAGAGGGGAAAATTCGGTCGCGGCGCAGAAGGCTTGGTGCGAGCGGCTGGCGCCCCCCATCCCCGGCCCTTCCCCCACAAACTGCGTGGGGGAAGGGTGACGCGCTCGACAACGTGGCGGAGCGCGGTCGAATTCTCCTCTCCCCCATGGGGTGTATAGGGGAGAGGCCGGGAGAGGGGGGTGCCCGCGGACGCCAGCGCCGCTCCCTGTCGAACCATCTCGATCCCTCCCCACCCCTCCCCCGGGGTTGGGGGAGGGGTCGACCGCCATTGCGAGGAACGAGCAAAAAGGCCGGTCGGGGGAGAGGGCCCCCGCGGACGCAGACCGGACCCGGTTCGTCGCACCACGTCTTCGCGCCTCACGGGAGCGGGACTCCGGCGCCGCCCTGCTCGGGGACCAGGCGCAGGCGGGCCAGGATCGGCCGGACGCGCGCGGGGAACGGCAGGCCTTCGTACAGCGGGCGCATCCACCAGATGTACAGCATCCCCAGCAGCGGCGCGATCACCAGCGGCGGCCAGACGGAGGCGCGCCACCCCGCGATCCCCACGGCCAGGCCGATGAGCAGCAACAGGATGGCGCGCGTGGACCACGGCCCCAGCGCGCCGCGCCACAGCTCCGCCTGCCCCAATCCCGTAACCCGGCGCAGGAAGTAGGCGCCCGCGGGATACGCCACCAGCGCCGTGCTGATCACCGCCGCCGCGGCCACGCCGGCGAGGCCGTAGGCGCGCCCCAAGAGGATGGCCGCGGCCAGGTGCACGACGCCCTGCGCCACGGAGACGAAGCCGATCTGCACCCGCGCGCCCAGCGTGGACGCCGTCGTCGCCAGCGCGTGCGCCAGCGAGAGCGCGATGGCGCCCAGGGCCACCAGCGCGTTGGCCGTAAGCCCGGCAAACTTGTCGGGGCCCACCCAGAGCGAGACGAAGCTGGGGTTGAAGGCCAGCACCGCGCACGCCACCGCCCCGGCGCCGATCAGCGTCAGCCGCAGGATGGAGATCACGATCTCCCGCGCGCGCTCCGCCCGGCCCTCGCCCTTGAGCTGCGCCAGGCCCACCAGGCCGGCGTCGGGGATCTGCCAGCTCATCTGCGTCATCACGTCCACAAGGCGCGCGGTGAGCGCGTAGGTCACCGCCGCGACGGGGCCGGCGATGGCCAGGATCACCAGGTTGCTGGTCGCCGAGATCATCCGCCACCCCAATCCCGCCACCCATCCCCCGATCCCCTGCGCCGTCACGCTCCCCAGCAGCTGCATCGAGGGCCAGCGCCACCCCGTCATCAGCTCCGGCGCGATCTTCCGCGCGCGCAGCAGGCTGGCGGTGGCGACGAACAGCGTCGGGATCGTCGCCGCGGCGGCGAGGGCGTACAGCCCCTGCCCCGCCGCCAGCAGGCTGATGATGAGCACGACGTTCAGCGCCGTCTGCGCGATCCCCAGCCGGCCGGCGAAGGTCACGTCCTGCAGCCCGATGAGCAGCGCGTGAAAGACGCGGACCGGGTACGCCGCCGCCATCCCCGCCACCAGCAGCATCAGCGGCCCGATCACCTCCGCGTGCTGCGCATCCGACACGCCCGTGAGCCCCGGCGCGATGGCCAGCAGCCCCAGCGCCAGCGCCGCGAAGACGACGGCCGCCAGCGTGGCCGCGACCACGCCGGCGCTCACCAGGCGGCGCATCTCGTCGCGGTCGCGGCGGCCGTCCGCCTCGGCCACCAGCCAGGGGAGCACGCCAAGCACGCCCAGGTCCGCCATGGCGCTGTACGCCACCAGCTCGCCGAAGCCCAGCCACACGCCGTACGCCTCGCTCCCCACGCTGCGCAGGACGAAGGGAACCACCAGGATCCCCGACGCCAGCGCCAGCCCGAACTGCAGGTAGCCGAAGCCGGCCGCGATCCCCGCCCGGCGCGTGCGGCTCACGCGGCGGTCCGCCGGCCCGCGGCAAAGCGCGCCACCTGCCGCGCCGTGGCCGCCCACCCCGCCGGCGACGCCCGCCGCAGCCACGACTTGCGGGCACGCGAATCTTCCGCGCGGATGGCGTCCATCCAGCGCGAGTAGAAGAGGGTGCCGTTCCGCAGTCCGATGTCCATCCGCCGCGCCGAGGGAGTGCGTGCGTAGGTGGTGCTGAGCTGGTGGACGTAGGCGCCGTCGCGCTCGAACCCATGGGTGGCCACCTTCCACCCCGCCGCGCGGATGCGGTAGGCGAGGTCGGATTCGTCCCACTCCGTCGGTCGATACGCCGGATCCAGCGGCCCCACCCGGTCGACGCACGCCCTGCGCACGATCCAGGGCCGCATCACGCCGTCCACCTCGTACAGCCGCGCCCAGTTGAGCGGTGCGGGGCCCAGCGTGCTCTCCATCCGCCGCCAGTCGACGGTATCCTCCCAGGTCCGCACGGGCTCTTCGACGGGATGATAGAGGAGGCCGCGGCTCAGGCTGAGCATCCCGATCTCGTCGTAGGCGCGAAAGGTGGCCAGCAGCTCGGGGACGAACCAGGACGCGCGGACAAACATGTCGTCGTGCCAGCTGAGCACCAGCGGCCCGCGCGCCTCGGCAAAGCCGCGGTTGGTGCACACCAGCTCGTGCGCGTCGTCCTCGTGCGCCACGCGCAGCGGCGGGCCGTCCCAGCCGCGGGCGGTGAGATCGGCGAGATATTCCGCCGTGCCGTCCGTGCAGCCGTCTTCGACGACGATCAGCTCCACCGGCTGGTCCGCCGCGAACCGGCGCCACGACTCCAGCGCCTGCTGCAGCACGGGCAGGTTGTCGTGCGTGGCGATGACAACGGACAGCTCGATCCCCGCTCCCTCGCTCAATCCCTTCCCCTCGTTCACCCGTTCACCCCTTCACCCTTCACACCGTCCGTTGCCACCCCGTCACCCTCGCCACAGGGCCGTTGCGGACGTAAGATTCTCCCCACCCCCATTGGACGGACGGAGAACGGATGCTTCCACGCTGGGTCCGTGCCGCGGCCCATCCCCGCCGCGCGGCCGAAGTCGCGCGGGCGCTCGCCCGCTTTGTAAACGGCGCCGCGCTGGTGCGCGCGTACCTGCGCCTGGCGGAGCCCGCGTACCCTTTCACCCTGCGCGCCCGCGCCGGGACCGCCGTGCGCATCGAGAGCTGGCACGACGCGGCGACGGCGTGGATCGTCTTCTGCCGCGAAGAGTACGCGGTGCCCGCGGACGCCCGGTGCATCGTGGACATCGGCGCCAACTGGGGCGCCTTTGCGCTCCACGCCGCCGCCCGCGCGCCCGCCGCCCGCATCTTCGCCGTCGAGCCGCACCCCGAAGAGCACCCGCGCCTGCTGCGCACCATTGCCGCCAACGGGCTGGACGGCCGCGTCACCGTGTGGCAGCTGGCCGTGGCGGGCGAGCCCGGCGAGCGGTGGATGGATGCCGATCCCGCGCACCCCGGCCCCTCGCGCGGCATCCACCCGGCCGAGGTCGATGCGCCGCCGCCCGCCTCCGTGCAGGTGCAGGCCGTGACCCTGGCCCAGCTGCTGGACCGCGCGCGCACCGCGGCGGGGGCGGAGCGCATCGACCTGGTGAAGATGGACATCGAAGGCGCCGAGCACGAAGTGCTTCCCCACCTGCCGCCCCAGGTGCTGGCGCCGGTGGACGCCTGGCAGATGGAGTACCACCCCAACGGCCCCAAGGCCCCGCTCTTCGCCGCCCTGCAGCGCGCCGGACTCCGCCCGGTGCACGACGACGAGGCCGGGCCCAACTCCGGCGTCGCGCACTTCCGGCGGTAGGGGACCACCCTCCCCAAACCTGGGGAGAGGTGAATTTCGATCCCGCTCCGAATCACATCGAACTGCGTCCGCGGGGTGCCCCTCCCCCGGCCCCTCCCCGTTCGTTCCTCACGGAGAGGGGAGAACTTCGGAGCGCGACGACAGACATCGCGCTGGCGTCCGCGAGGCGCCCCCTCTCCCGGCCTCTCCCCCAAAAAACCCTGGGGGAGAGGAGAATTCGATCCTGTTCCGAAGGTGCGTCGCACCTCCCTCCCCCGCGCAGTTTGCGGGGGAGGGCCGGGGAGGGGGGCGGCCTACCATCCCGCGCGCAACCATCCAAAGCACTCTGGCCCCGGCCCCACACCCCACCTCCCCCAGCAGTTTTGGGGGAGGTGGGCCGGTGGTGCCGGCCCGGAGGGGGCGGACTCCGGAGCCTGTCGAAGCACCCCACGCCTCACCGCGCAAGCCGTTTATCCCCTCTCCCAGGCAGTTTGTGGGAGAGGGCGGGCGAGGAACGAGCCGGGTGAGGGCCCCGCCGGGTGAGGGCCTACACGAACGCCCGCGCGTACGCCTGGAGGTTCATCGCCAGGGGCGTGCGGGTGCCGCCGGGAAGGAGCCGCGCGGCCGCCGTCATCCCGCGGCGCACGGCGACCTGCGCGGCGTGGGCGGCGCCCCGGGCCGGCGGCGGCAGGACGGGGGCGGCGGTGGTGATGGACACGTCCGCGTACCCCGCGCGCTCCAGCGCCATCCGCAGCGACCCGGCGGTAAAGTGCGACACGTGCACCAGGTTGTCGGCCACCGTGGGCCGGTACCCGCGCACCACCCGGCCCCGGATGCGCTCCTTGAGCAGCTGGTTGGGCCCGTGCGGCACCTTGACCGCGATCCACCCGCCTGGCTCCAGCGCCCCCTTCACCCCCCGCAGCGCCTCCACCGGCTCCGGGATGTGCTCCAGCACGTCGATCAGCGTGACCGCGGCGTAGCGGCGGCCCTCGGCCACCAGGTCGCGCAGGTCCGCGCGGTGCACGGGAAGGCCGGTGGCGCGGGCGGCGTACTCCGACGTGCGCGGGTTCAGCTCCACCCCCTCCGCGCGCCACCCCGCCTGCGCGGCGATCTGGATCAGCCGCCCCACGTGCGCGCCCAGGTCCAGCAGCGTCCGCCGCTTCGGGGGCACGCGCTCCGAGAGCTGCGCGACGACCTCGCGGAAGATGAGGTCCTTGGTGCCGTCGCGAAACTCCGCCTCCATCCACTCCTCCGACCAGCGCTGGTCGTACATCCGCCCGAAGTAGTCGTCCAGCGCCGGCAGCGCGGCGGGCTGCGCGAACCCGCAGGCGCGGCAGCGGACCAGGTCCACCGTGGCGCCCGTGTAGCGCGCCAGCTCCGGGTCCTGCTCGGCGTACAGCGAGAACTCGAAGATGGCGCGGTTCACGGGCGTCATCCGCGTTCCGCCGCAGACCCAGCACGCGCCCGTGGGGCTGAAGCCGGCGTGCGCCTCCGTCACGGCAGCGCCTCCGCGATGATGGTCGCCATCAGCCCCGCCATGTCGTCCCAGGTGCGCGACCGCAGCTCGGCCGAAAGGGCCAGCGCCGCGTCGTGGTGGATGTGGATGGAGCCGCGCCACGCCCGCAGCCGCGCCGCGAGCTCTGCCGCGTCGTCCGGGTCGCGGATCAGCAGGTCGTCCATCGCCTCGGGGATCCGCTCCGCCACCCCGGCGTCCGCGCTGACGATGGAAGGCAGCCCGCAGCAGAGCGCCTCCTGCACGGCCAGGCCGAACGCCTCGTAGCGCGTGGGCGCCACCATGGCGTCCGCCGCCCAGAGCACGCGCCGCACGTCGGACTGAAAGCCCAGGAAGTCCATGCGGTCCGCCAGCCCCGCCTCCGCCGCGCGCCGCCGCCACGCCTCCAGCTCCCCGCCCGCGCCCACGACGGCCAGCCGCGCATCCCACGACGCGTCAGCCCGCAGGCGCGTCCAGGCATCGAACAGCGTGTCGAACCCCTTGCGCCGGTCCCCCAGCGCCCCGACGAAGCAGACGACGGGCGCGTCCGCATCCATCCACCCCAGCGCCCGCCGCGCCTCCGCCCGCTCGTCCACCGACGGGGGGCGAAAGCGCTCGGGGTCGGTGCCGTAGTGGACAAAGTAGGCAGAATCGGGATTCGCGCCGAGCAGTGCCACCGCGTGGCGCTGCGTGAGCGCGGAGTTGCTGACGGTGACGCGCGCCTGGCGCACGACCGCTCGCTCGTCGCGCAGCGCCTTCGACCGCGACGCGGAGGCCATCATCCGCCGCACCGGCTGTCCCGCGACCTGCGGCGCGTACGCGGCGTGGACGTAGTGCAGCCAGACGGCGTTCCCCGCGCGGCAGTTGCCGCCGTTCGCCAGCACGACGGGATTGCGGGCCGCGAGCGACCTGGCCACGCGGCGGCCGGCGCGGTCCAGCAGGGGAAAGCCGAGGGTGTGGGAGCCCAGCGGACGCGGGACGGGGTGAAAGCGGACGTTCGGCAGCGCCGCCAGGTCGTCCGCGATGCGGTGTGCGACCAGGTGCGTCTCCGTCCCGCTGCGCGCGAGGTACGCGGCGAGCGCGTGGTTGGCCGCGTCCATCCCGCCGGTGCGCACAAAGTCGCCGGCCACGATCACCCAGGGCCTCACCGCGCGGCGAGTGCGTCCGCCGCCGCCGACTGGCGGGCGTGGCGCGCGGCGGCGAACAGGGTGGCGTTCAGCAGCCAGAACTCCATCCCCGACTGGGAAAGGAAGATGGGATACGAAAAGGTCAGCGCCGTCGCCCCCACGCTGTAGGCCAGGACGATGGCCGCCCAGAACGGCAGGTCGTGCGCCTGCGGCGATGGAGGGCGCGCGCGGGCCGTGCGCCACACCGTCAGCAGCGCCACGGCGATGGTCAGCAGGTACGTGATCAGCAGCGGCGCGCCGCCGTCCACGATCCACCCCGCCCACTGGATCTCCACCCACACGTTCTTTCCCGGCGAGCTCCCGCCGAAGTAGGTGGCCGTCATCCCCCAGTGCCCCAGCCCCTCGCCGAACGGCGCCTGCGGCAGGGTCTTGAAGATGGCGTCCTCCAGGAAGCGCCCGCGGTTCTCGTAGTACACCTGGCCGGGGCGGTTGCGCACCAGCGTCCCCATGCGGTTGGCCACGTCGGCGCCCGCCATGTTGCGCGCGCCAAAGTAGCCGGCCAGCATCATCACCCCCACCCCCATCAGCAGCGTGCTCAGCCGCCGCACGTCCTTGCGCCATAGGAGGATGCCGACGACGGCGATCAGGCTGATCCCCGTCATCACCACCAGCGCGCGGATCTGCGAAAGGTACAGGCAGGCGATGCCCAGCCCCATGCTCCCCATCGACAGCGCCATCATCCCCGGCGTCCGCCGCGTCAGAAAGAAGCCGACGCCCAGGAGCACGGCGTACAGCCCGCTGATCGCCGCGCCGCCGGGGACGTCCGTCAGCCCCATCGGCCGAAAGACGCGCTGGCCGCTGGCGGTGGTGATCTTGAGGGATTCGATGTAGCCCTGGCCCTTGGACTCGATGACGGCCGATACGGGCGGCTGAAAGGTGCCGGGGCGGTACACCTGCATCACCCCGATCCCCGCGCTGAAGGTGTGGAACACCCAGAGGATGACGACGGCGCGGCGCAGCATCCGCAGGTCGATGCTGGTGAGCCGCGGCACCCAGAACAGCGGCCCCAGCACGGCCGCGTACAGCCCCACCTGCGCCACGCCGCCCACCAGGCTGCGCGTTTCGGGGTGAAAGACGCAGATCCCCAGCACCGCCAGCGCCAGCACCGCGGGCCCCGACGCCGGGTGCGCCGAGCCGCGCCCGCGCAGCCCCACCACCAGCGCCAGGCTGGCGCCGAACGCGGCCATGCGCACGATCATCCGCGCCCAGCCGATGTCGCCGGTGATCAGCACCAGCTGGCAGAGGAGCTGGAATACGATGAACGCCGGCACCCACGGAAACGGGGCCTGCGCCCGTGCCCGGGGGGTGCCGTACGGCGCCGCGTAGGGGAGCGGACGGGCGACGGTGTTCACGCGATCTCCATCCCGGGAAGCGTCCACAGCTGGTGCGGCCACGGGCCCAGCGGCTCGTCGCCGCGGATCGGCCGCAGCCGCGGGACCGACGCCGCGCGGCCGTACAGCGCCTCGCGCTCGGCCTCCGGCCCCGTGTCGATCCACCCGCCGCGGTATCCGGCTCCGTTCATCGTCCCGTACATCATGGCTCCCAGCCGCGCGGGGTCCGGGTGCTGGCCCGGGTGCAGCTCGACGAGGACCCGCCGATAGCGCCCCTCCGCCAGCCCCCGCGCCATCCCGCGCACCACCAGCTCCTCCGCCCCCTCCACGTCGATCTTCACCAGGTCGACGGCATCGATCCCGTGCTCGTCCAGCAGGTCGTCCAGCGGCGTCGTGCGCACGGCGAACGACGGCGCGTCCCCCACCGGCGCGGCGACCAGGCTGCTTACGCCGCGGTTGCGGTCCGCCTCCGCGTACCCCGACAGCGTCGCCTCCCCCGCGCGGTCCGACGCGGCGACGGCCAGCGCGGCCACGTTGCGGATTCCGTTCCGCGCCAGGTTGGCCGCCAGCTCCGCGTGCACCCGCGGGTCCGGCTCCAGCGCCACGACGCGTCCGGCGGAGCCCACCGCGTGCGCGGCGACCAGGGTGAAGTACCCCCAGTTCGCCCCGACGTCCACGAAGGTCCCGCCGCTCGGCAGCGACGCGCGCAGGGCCGCCGTCTCCGCGGGCGCCGTCCGCCCCGTGAGGCACGCCTCGCGCGCGATCACGTTGCGCAGGTCGCACCCGTAGCGCGCGCCGCCCACCTCGTCCGCCAGGCGGTCCTCGAACGGCGGCAGATCCACCCGGCTCAGCCGCTCGAAGGCGCGGAATCGCCCGGCGGGGAGGCGGCGGACGACGGCGCGCGCGGCGCGGAACCACGCCGGCGGCGGGCGCAGGGCGTCAGCCATGCGGCTTGCGGCCCGCCAGCAGCAGGTTGTCGCTCAGCGCGCCGGGAAAGGCGCGGGAGAGGGCGGAGGGCCAGTGCCTTCCGGTCGATGGCACCCGCCCGCTGCCGCTGTACTCGATCGCCACGTCCACCAGCCCGCACTCCGCCGCCATCCGCCGCAGGTCCACCGCCAGCAGCGCCGTCAGGTGCGCGGGATACGAGGTGTCGGTGAACGCCGCGTGCTCGCCGCGCAGCACGAAGCGCGTCTTGCTGAGCAGGCTGTGCTGGTTGGGGGTGGTGATGAGGATCCACCCGCCGGGCTTCGTGAGGCGCGCCAGCATGCGGACGAAGGCGCGCGGGTTCTCCAGGTGCTCGATGGTCTCCACCCCCGCCGCCACGTCGGCGACGCCGTCCGGCAGCGGCGCGTCGCCGCGGTCCAGGTCCAGCGCGATGAACTCGCCCTCCGCCGGAAAGCCGTCGTATCGCACCACGTCCACGCCCACGTAGCGGTCGAAGTGCGTGCGCACGTGCGGCCAGAGCAGCCCCGAACCGCACCCCACGTCCACCAGCGTGCCGCCGCCCGGATGCCGCGCGCGGACAGCCCGCTCCACCATGCGGTAGATGGCGTCGCCGCTGGCGCCCAGGCTGCGGCGCGCGCGCTCTTCCGTGGTGTGGGTGGATTGCGTCATCCGGGAGTGGAGAACTTCGGAGAAGGAGGCGTGGCGCCCTGCGAACGCGGGAATCTACTCACCTGTTCCCGGCGGTGACCAGATGCGGAGGCGAGGCCCAGCGAGTCCGCGGCGGAGCGGGGGGCGGATGATGGCGGTGCGATGAGGGCGAGGGAACGTGCCGGCCGCCCGCCCAGCGAATGATTCCGATGTGATTTCGACCGGCAGCGTGCCAGCCGCCCGCCCGGCGAATGAATTCGCGGCTGGGAAAACGTAATGTCCGCCTGCGCGGACGGTTCGTGCCGGACGAACGCGTGAGTGCCTCACCGACGCCTCACGCAGTTGAAGCCCCGCGCAGTTTGCGGGGCTTTCCGCTGTTCCAGCCGCGGGTTCACCCGCCCGGGAAAGACCCGGCCGGCGACAACACGGCACGATGCAGATTGCGCGTCTGGTCGTGCCTTTGTACCCTCCGGCCCGCCGGGCGAATGAATTCGCGGCTGGGAAAACGTAATGTCCGCCTGCGCGGACGGTTCGTGCCGCACGCCGGCCCTGTGCACACCTTCGGCCCCGTTCAGTTGAAGCCCCGCGCAGTTTGCGGGGCTTTCCGCCCTTGTTGCGGCGGCTTCAGCCGCTCAGCGGGGGCCGCGCACCACGCTCTCCAGCACGTCCCGCAGCTTCGTGGTCTGTTGATCCGGATCGCACCGCGCGCGTGCGTGCGCCGGGCCCGCCGCGCCGAGCTGGGAGCGGAGCGCAGGATCCGCGAGCAGGCGGCGGAGCGCATCCGCCAGCGCGGCGGGATCCTGCGGCGGGACGATGATTCCACACGCGGCGTCCACGATCTCCCGCGCGCCGCCGATGGCCGTGGCGACGACGGGGAGCCCCGCGTGCATCGCCTCCACGAAGGCGATGCCGAAGGGCTCGGGGCCCAGGTTGGGCTGGCAGAGCACGTCGGCGGAGGCCATCAGCGCCGGGACGTCGTCGCGCTGGCCCAGGAAGCGGATGCGCGGCTCGATCCCAAGGCTCTGCGCCAGCGCGTACATCTCCGCCAGGTGCGCCTCCTCGTGCGGCCGCTGCGCGCCCCCCGCGATCCACGCCGTCCATCCACCCACGTCGCGCAGGCGGCCCAAGCCCTCGACCAGCAGCCGGTGCCCCTTCCACGGCTCCATCCGGCTCGCCTGCAGGATCACGACGTCCTCCGCCGGCGTCTCCAGCCGCGCCCGCACCGTCCGCCGATCCACCGTAACCGCAGGCGGCCGCGGCACGGGGGGATAGATGACGTCCGACGCCACGCCCTTCCACAGCAGCGGCAGCGTGCCGCGCGCGAACTCGCTGGTGCAGATGGCGAGCCCCGGCCGCGTCCGCCGCGCGAGCCGATCCGCCCACGTCTGGCCCGTCACCGCGTCGTGCAGCCAGAAGACGAGCGGAATGCCGCGCTTTTGCACCACGTCGCCGAACAGCCCGTGCGTCCAGGACGAATGGCAGATCACCACGTCCGGCCGCGCATCCCCCAGCACCGCCGCCAGCCGCCGCCGCGCCCGCGCCACCGTCCACGGCCGGCTGACGCGAACATCGCCGAGCCTCTCCAGCGGCGCCCCCGCGGCCCGGACCTCCTCCGCCAGCCGGCCCTCGAAGCAGAGCGCGAACCGCTGCTCCAGCCCGTCCACGCGCACGCCGGCGAAGGTGGCCAGCATCCGCTCCACCCCGCCGTACAGGTTGCCCGGATAGACGTGCAGCGCGCGGAGGGTCACGGGGTGCCGGGAAGAGACGTGCGCACCGGGCCGGTCACGGCTGCCGGGTCAGCAGCTTGCCCGGCAGCTCGTCCACGAACGCCTGCACCTCGCGCCGCGCCGCGGGCGAGGCCGGATAGCTGGCCCGCACCTTCAGAAAGAACCCGGGCATGGAGTAGAGCCAGAAGTGCGACTCCATGTCCCGGCCCTCGCGCCGCACGTTCATCGCCAGGTGGCGCCCGTACCGCCAGGGCGCGCCGGGGGACGGCTGCAGCGGCTCGTCGGACGAAACGCTCAGCTTCTCGTAGTGGCCTGCCCGGATCAGCTCCGGAAAATCACCGATAAATCCGTCCACCTCGGAGTTCACCGCGCACGCCGCGTCGCACTGGGCATCCACCTGCACGCCGGGGTAGACGTAGATGTCCACGATCAGCTCGCCGCGGCTGTAGCGAACGGTGGTGCCCAGCCGCGGGTCTTCGTAGTCGTGGCGGCCCGCCATGCTGAAGCCGGCCACCTGCGGCGGAGCGGTCACCACGGCCTGCTCGGACTGCGCGCGCTGCACCGGCGCCGTGAGATCCGTGCCGTGTGCCTCCAGGCTGTCCAGCGCCTCCATCACGCTGCCGGCCAGCATGGTCGCGGACAGCAGCTCCACCATCTGCCCCACCTCGCCGGGCATGCCTTCCACCGGCGGCACCTTGCACAGGGCCCGGGCGCCTGCGCTCAGCTCCGTGGAATCGCCGTGCGCCTCGGTGGCGATGGTGACCTGCACGCCGGGATGCTCGCTCCCGTGCCACCCCTCTTCCATCACCTTGTCGAGCCAGGTGAACCGCGGCTCCACCCGCCAGCGGCCGAGCCCCGCGGGCGAGCCCTCCACCGTGTAGCCCTGGGCGTTCAGCACGGAATCCACCGTCGCCGCCAGGCGCGTGGGATGCGCCAGCACCACCACGCCAACGTTGATGCCCTCCTGGTCGGCCTCGCCGTTGGGGCAGCGGCCCTGCGCGTTCAGCGTGCCCGCCGCGAGCAGCGCGGCGCCCGCGCAGAGAAGGGTGCGGAAACGTGTGATCATGGAAAGACGGGACGGATGGTGGGATGAACGGAAGATGCGGGCAAAGTTGGCGGACACCCGCCCACGCGCAAGCATTTCGCGGGCGTACAGGCTGCCCGGATACACGCGCAGCGCGCGGATCGTCATTTCGCCGCGGGCTCCGGAGGACAGGGCACCCGCTCGCCGCGCACGCGTCCGCGGGGACCCACCGTCAGGTAATCGTACCACCCGCTGCCCCGGCCGCGCAGCCGGTCGCCGCGCAGCGACGCGCGCACGAACACGCCCCCGAACCCGTTGCTGAACGAGAGCAGCAGCTTGTCGCCCGCCTCCGTCGTCCCCCAGTGGTTGAAGTCGCGCGGCAGGCCGGGATCGGGAAGGAGGAGCATCTGCAGCCCCCCGTGCGAAAGCACCGCCGTGTCCAGCCGCACCAGCGTCGGCTCCAGCGGGCGCCCCAGCAGCCCCGGCGACGACTCCAGCCGCCAGCACCCCACCGCGGCGTCCCGCAGCGGCGAAGGCGACGGCGACAGGGGTACGTCCGGCGGAAACGAGCACGCCGCCGCCATCAGCAGCACGGGGAAGACGAGGTGGATTTTCACGAGGCGTGAAGCGGGGCGAGCCCGGAGATGGGGTTCAGCGCGGAGTGACGAGGGAACGATACAGCGGCGCCACCTCGGCGGCGAGGCGGGCGCGGTCGAAGCGGCGGACGGCGGTCTCGCGGCCGGCGCGGCCCAGGCGGTCGCGCAGCACGGGGTCCAGCGCCAGCTGCCGGATCGCCTCCGCCAGCCCCTGCACGTCCCCCGGCGCCACGGCCAGCGCGTCGTGGCCCGGGGTCACGATCTCCCCCGCCCCGCCGGCCGCGCTGGCCACCACCGCACGCCCGCACGCCATCGCCTCCGCGATCACCAGGCCGAACGGCTCCGGCTGCGTGCTGGCGTGGACGACCACGTCCAGCGCCCGCATCGCCGCGCCCGCGTCCTCGGCGAAGCCCGTAAAGCCCACGCGGTCCGCGATCCCCAGCGACTGCGCCCGGCGCCGCAGGTCGTCCGGGCGCACCTCGCTCCCCGCGGTGCGGTAGATGCCGCCGCCCACCACGTACGCGCGCACCGGCAGCTCCCGCGGCAGCGCCGCGATGGCGCGCAGAAAGGCGTCGTGCCCCTTCCACCGCCCCATCGTCGCCACCAGCCCCACCCGGATCGTCCCCACCGGCGCCGGCGCCATCCCCGCCGCCGCGTCCAGGTCCATCGCCGGGCCGATCAGGCGAAAGCGGTCCAGGTCCACCGCGTTGTACACCGTCCGCACCGGCACCTCCGTCCCCACGACCGACACCGCGTCCTCCGCCACCGAGCGGGAGACGGCGACCACCCCGTCCACCCGCGCCGCCGAGCGCCGCAGCAGCCCCGCCATCACCCGGCGGGTGGAGACGAAGTCGTGCAGGTGCCACACGACCCTGGCCCCCGCCGGCGCCGCCCGCGCGCCCAGCAGGTGCATCTTGAGGCCGTTGGTGTGCACCACGTCCGGCCGCATCTCCGCGAGCAGGCCGAGCAGCCGGCCCAGGTACCGCGCCGCGCCCGGCCCCGCGCGCAGCATCCCCATCAGCAGCGCGATCCCGACGCGTCCGCCGCCCGCCGACGCGCCCGCATCCCCCAATCCCGCCAGCGCGGCGGGAAAGGCAAGCACGCGCGCCTCCACCCCCAGCGCGCGGACGGCGTCCAGCAGCGCCCCGTCCTCCGGCGCCACCACCGCCAGCCGCCACGCCGGCTCCGCCACGCGCAGGGAGGCCAGCAGGTCCAGCAGGGCACGCTCCGCCCCGCCCACCGCGGCGGAGGCGCTCAGGTAGACCAGCGAGAGCG
This sequence comes from Longimicrobium sp., assembly GCA_035635315.1. Lineage (GTDB taxonomy): Bacteria > Gemmatimonadota > Gemmatimonadetes > Longimicrobiales > Longimicrobiaceae > Longimicrobium. The sequence continues at coordinate 9,454 of DASQBH010000288.1, read as the reverse complement.
CCGGGCGCGCGGAAGCAGCCGCGGGCTCGGCGGCGTTCGCCGGAGCCAGCGGCACGGGAGAGGGATCGGGTGCGGGAGCGGTCACGCCGTGGCGGAGGCGCCGGACGGCCTGGGAACCCCGTGCGGGGCGGGATGCGGCTCCGGATGCAGGCGGGCGGGCGGCGGCGGCGGGCCCGCCATCCACTCGCGCACGGCGGCGGCGAGGACGCGGGCCGTGCGGTCGGCGGTGAACATCCCCAGGTCGTCGGGGGCGTCGGCCCACAGGCGCAGCACCCAGGGATCGCCGCCGCCCGCGCCCACCGGCCAGTCCAGCTTCCACGCGCGCGCCGCCACCGCCGCCGGCAGCTCCCGGCGCGCGCCTTCCGCGGACGACTCGCGGCACACGCTGGCGTAAAGGAGGCCCAGCGCGCCGGCGTTGTCCTGCAGGATGGCCTGCAGGTGGATCATGGACTCCGCGCGCGACAGCACCTGCGCCACGTCGCGGGCGTGGATCTGGTCGCGGATGCTCTGCCGCACCCGGCGCATCCCCGAGGTCACCACGGAGCCCGCTTCAACGAACTCGTGGTAGCCCAGCCGCTTGATGGCGAACAGCAGCAGCGCCACCGTAACCGCCGCGCCGCCCAGCGCCGAGATGGTCACCATCCGCGCCGGCCCGAACGCCACGACCACGCCAAGAACGGCCAGCGCGGCGGCCATCACGTACAGCAGCACCACCGCGCGCACGTGCGTGAGGCCGATGGCCAGCAGGCGGTGGTGGAGGTGGTGCTCGTCCGCGCCAAAGACCGGCTTGCCGCGCAGCCAGCGGCGCAGGATGGAAAGCAGGGTGTCGAGCAGGGGAAGCGCCAGCATCAGCAACGGCACCGCGGCCAGCACGGCCGTGGCGCTCTTGGTGGACCCGTGCACGGAGAGCACGGCCACCATGAAGCCCACGAACTGGCTTCCCGAGTCGCCCAGAAAGATGCGCGCGGGGCGAAAGTTGTAGCGCAGGAACCCGAGCAGCGCCCCGCCCAGCGCCGCGCAGACGATGGCGACCTCGGTGTTGCCCAGCATCCAGGCCACCACGAAGGTGCTCCCCAGCGCCACCAGGCCGATCCCCGTTGCCAGCCCGTCCAGCCCGTCGATGAGGTTGAAGGCGTTCACCACGGCCACGATCCACAGCACCGTGAGCGCCAGCGAGAGCACCCCCACCTGCAGCGTGATGCCCGCGAACGAGACCTGCTGGATGCGAAAGCCCACGCCGTACGCCACCATGGCGGCCAGGACCTGGGCCAGCAGCTTGGTGGCGGGGCGCAGGTCGAACAGGTCGTCCAGCAGCCCGGCGGCAAAGATGATCCAACCGGCCGCCAGCGTCCCGGCCAGGAACGCGCTCTCCGACCCGCCCGCGCCCGCGCGCTCCGGCATGAGCGCCGCCACGCCCAGGGCCACCGTGGTCGCCAGGCACACGGCGATCCCGCCCAGCCGCGGAATGCGCGGCGCGTCGGGGTCCGAGCCCGGGCGGACGTGGCCGTACACCCCGCGCGCGGTCACCACCCGCACCACGGCGGGAGTCACCAGCAGGGCTGAAAGTGCGGCGATCGCGAAGACGATGAGGATCACGGGAACGCTTCCGGAGGGGCCGTCCGCACCGCAAAGACGCAACAAACTGCGCAAATCGCGTGCGTACAGGTATTTACAGTAACTTCGGAAACAACATTGGTCAAGGCTGATGCAAAATGTCGTAGCAGATCGCGGCAGATGTTTTACGTAGCGGACGTTCCTTGGCACTTCGCGCCGCGCGCCATGTCATTCCCGGATACGTGGATGGGTGGGCGGATGGATTTTCCCCATTCCGCCCGTCCAGGGAGCCGCCACGTTCCCACGCGGAGGGGCGCGGGGGAAAAGAGAGAGGCGCGGAGAAAAGCTTCATCCGCGCCTCCGATCCGTCCTCCACGTGATTCTTTCCGCTGCGCGGACGATGCTCAGAACAGCTCCTGCAGCGAGAGGTCCTGCGTGAGCTGGCGAAGGGCGTGGGCCAGCAGGGGGGCCACGGACACCACGCGCACGATGCCGCGCCGGTCCTCGCACGGGGGCACGGTGTCGGTGACGAAGAGCCGCTCCACGCCGGCGTCGGCCAGGCGGTCCACGGCGTTGCGCAGCAGCAGGCCGTGCGTGGCGGATACGCAAAAGCCCGTTGCGCCCGCCTCGCGCAGCGCGGCCACGCTCTCCACCAGGGTGCCGCCGGTGGAGATCATGTCGTCGATGATCAGGCAGGTGCGCCCCTCCACCTCGCCCACCAGGTGGGTGACCTGGGTGCGCGTGCCGGTCTCCCGCCGCTTGTGCAGCACCGCCAGCGGCCGGTCCAGCCGGGTGGCGTACTCCGTCGCCAGCTTTACCCGCCCCGCGTCGGGCGAGACGACCACGGCGTCCGCGGGCAGCTCCGGCCCCAGCGCCGCGCAGAGGGTGGGGACGGCGGTCAGGGTGTCGAAGGGGCCGGGAAAGAAGCCCTCCACCTGGTCGGTGTGCAGGTCCAGCGTGACCACGTGGTCGATGCCAGCCGTGCGCATCAGCAGCGCCACCATGCTGGCGGTGATGGCCTCGCGAAGGCCGTGGCGCTTGTCGCTGCGCGCGTAGCCGTAGTACGGCACGACGGCGTGGATGCGCCCGGCCGCCGCGCGCCGGCACGCGTCGGCGAACACCAGCAGCTCCATCACGTTGTCGTTTACCGGCGGACAGGTGGGCTGCAGCAGGTACACGTCCTTGCCGCGCACCGACTCCATCACCTTTACGCTGGACTCCCCGTCGGGAAAGCGCTCCACCTGCGCGGCCCCGGGCTGCACCCCCAGCTCCTGCACCACCGCCGCCGCCAGCGCCGGGTTGGCGCTCCCCGCGAACACAATGAACTCCGCCATCCGCCTCCCCTCGTCGTCGATCATTCCGCCGGATTCCCGCATCGTTTGTAGCACGCGGCAGGCTTCGGCACAATGGATTCACCCGGAGCAAACGGAAGAACGGAGGCGACGCGGCAGAATCCATCGCCCGCGTCCTCGTCTTTCGCAGCGATCCGGAAGAAAGACCCGCGACCGGCAAGGGTACCGCTCACCTCGATCGTGGAGGGGGCAGATGGTTCCAGAGATCGCGCATCAGGTGGTGCGGACGGCTTGCTCCCGTGCGCTGCCGAGATCATCCGGCGATCCGCATCCTTACCCCCAAAAAACGCGGATGGCCCCCTGCCGCGCTTCCATCCCTGTCCCGTTCCCCACATCCCACGCCGGCTCGTGCCCCGTCGGCCGGCCCGCCACGCCGAACGTCACACGAAAACAGGCTTCGAAACCGTGAGGCCAGGGGAAACGGCACGAGAAAACTCCGCTGACTCCGCCAACTCTGCGTGAGGCCCATTCTTTTTGTGATTCGCTGTCCACTCGGCTGTCCGCGTGATCCCCCATCCCCTGTCCAGACGCAGAAGCGCCAGCGCGGCGGGGCCACGCTGGCGTTTCGTTCGATCGCGGGGAGCGGCGTCGCGTCAGTACCCGGCGGGACCGGGAACGTACACGCGCTCCAGTCCGCCCACCACGGCCTCCAGCTCGTCGTCGCCCAGCTCCGCCGCCTCGGCCACGGCGGGAACGGCCGCGGGGCGCGGGGCCGGAACGGCGTCCGGGGGAAAGAGGCGGATGCGGCCCAGGACGCTCATCCTACCAGCTTCCGCAGGTGTCGGTGTCGCCGCCGCCCGCCACCTGCTCCAGGTCGTCCTCGTCCAGCTCCTCGCCCAGGGACGGCAGCACGATCAGCGCGTCCAGCTCCCGCGGGCGCTCGATGAAGCGGATGCGGTAGTTGTGCGGCAGGATCACCCCGAACGCGTGGCGGATGGCCGACGCGGGGTCGCTGAGCAGCCGCGCGCGGAACTCACGGTCGGTCGTGGCACGGTCGATGACCTCGCGGAGCAGATCGTCCGTCTTCCTGTGGTCGGGCATGGTCGGGTTCCTGTTTCCGGAGGTGATGAACTGGGGGGCCGGAGCGTCCATTGGGCAACTCGGATGCCGTCCGCCCACCCCCCCAGAACCCGCACCACTGCTGGAAAATAACCCCTTCGGCACCTCCCCGCGCGAGGGCACGGAAGGCGCCCGCGCTCTAGCCGCTAGACCTCCGGCTCTATCGCAGCCCCTCCTCCGCCTCCGCCGGGGCACGGCGCAGGTACGGCTGGTGGAAGGCCAGCAGGTACGCCTTGGCCTGTGCCTCGCGGTCGGGCTCGTGCACCAGCTTGATGCAGTTCACCCGGCGGATGAGCCAGCTGGGCCACAGCTCGTGCCGCAGCGTGCGCACCTCGTAGCCGGGCCACGCCAGCAGCGCGTCGCGCCGCTCCGGCCGGCACAGGCCGCACTCCACCAGCCGGTCCACGAACGCCCGCTCGGCCAGCCGCCCCTTGACCTGCGGCGCGCGCTCCAGCGTGTACTCCAGCCCCAGCCGCGGCAGCAGGGCGCCCTCCAGCACGTCCAGGTGCATCATCCCCAGCGCGGGCGACACCCCGGCGTGCAGCTCGCCCAGCACCCGGGCCGCGTCGCGCGTCTCCTCCTCCGGCCATCCCACCTGGTCCAGCAGCCCCGGCACCGCCGCGCCCGCCACGCGCGACAGGTACACGCGCAGGGCCTGCCGCGGGCGCGAAAGCATGATCCCCGCGTACGGCATCGCCGCGCCGGGCGGGCGCCGCCGCAGCACGCCGTGAATGCGGGCACGCGACTCCGCGTCCATCCCGCCGGGGACCAGGGGGGCCAGCACCCCGTCCAGCAGCGCCGCCAGCGCATCCGCGTCCATCCCCGCCGTGGCGTCGTCGTCGAACGCCAGAAAGACGGAGGGCGAGGGGACGGGTGGGGCGCCGGGCGCGGCGGGGGCGTCCAGGTCCAGCTCCAGCCACAGGTGCCGCACCAGGGCCCAGGCGGGGCCGGCGCCGTCCAGCCAGGCGCGGCAGAGCGCCCCCACCGCCTCCCACGCGGGTCCGCCGTGCCGCAGGTGCCCCGGGCCGATGGCCGGGTTGCGCCCGGCCAGGATCTCCGCCCCGGGCCTTTCCACCCGGAAGATGAGGTCCACCGGGTCGGGGCCGTCGCGCAGCCGGCACTCCAGGTACGCGGCGCGGGTGAGCGCGGCGGGAATGCGCCCGGCCACCCGGATCACCTGCTCGCGCGCGGCGCCGGGAACCAGCTCCGGCGCGGCGTGGCGCGCGGCCAGCCCCAGCGTTCCCGCCAGCGGAAAACGCCCCGCGCCGCGCGGCCGCGCCGGTGCCGCGGCCGTCACGCGGACCTCCCGGCGCGGCGGCACACAAGTCGGCTGCAAACGGCCGGTGCTACACGCCGCGCAAGGCTGTTGACAGTCCGCGGGGCACAGCGTAACGTAGCAATCGCTTTAAGACGCAATTCCACCACACCTGCCGGATTCTTTCGAGAACACACCCCGTTTTCGAGCTCCGCGGGCCGCCGCTGTTCCGCGCGCCCCGTGTGGCCGCCAGACCCCGTTCCCCGCCCCTCGTCCGGCCCGTCCCGCTCTGAGCCAGGGACAAGTGACGGATGCGAAGCGGCGGCAAACGAAGCCCCGGTCCTCGCACCCGGAAGGAAAGCGCCGTGATCCAGCGATCTCCCACCAGCGGTATCGACGAGACGGAACTGGCGCGGCGCATTCGCCTGATGTCGCTGGAGCGCTGGGGCGAGCGCCGGGAGACCATGCTGGTGGGGCAGCACGCCTCCATGCTGGCGCTGCAGGAGCGGGTGCACCGCTTTGCCCAGGCATCGGGCCCCGTGCTCATCACCGGCGAGACGGGCACGGGAAAGGAGCTGTTCGCCCGCTCCATCTACCTGCTCAGCGGCCGCTCGCGAAAGCCCTTCTTCTCCGTCAACTGCGCGCAGTACACGGAGAGCCAGCTCATCGCCAGCGAGCTGTTCGGCCACAAGCGAGGGAGCTTTACCGGCGCCTTCGAGGAGCACCGGGGGGTCTTTACGGAGGCCGACGGCGGCGTGGTGTTCCTGGACGAGGTGGGCGAGCTGCCCCTTCCCGCGCAGGCCATGCTGCTGCGCGTGCTGAGCGAGGGCGAGCTGGTGCCCGTGGGCGACACCCGCGTGCGCAGCGTGGACGTGCGGGTGATCGCCGCCACCAACCGCGACCTGCGGACCCTGGTGGCGCAGGGCCGCTTTCGCGAGGACCTGCTCTACCGCCTGCGCCACATGCAGCTGCATATCCCCCCCCTGCGCGACCGTGGCGGCGACTGGCGCCTGATGACGGACCACTACGTGCGCCGGCTGAACGCCCAGACGGGGACGGAGCGGCACTTTTCCGAGCGCTCGCTGGACCGGCTGGCGCGGTACCCCTGGCCGGGAAACGTCCGCGAGCTGCGCGCGGTGGTGGAGACCAGCCACTCGCTCTGCGGCGGCACCGGCGTCATCGAGCCCGCCACCTTCGAGGAGCAGCTGGAGTGCGACGCCCTGTGTACCTGTACGGCGCCCGCCTCCCCCTCCGCCGGCGCCACGGCCGCCGCCTCCCCGGCGCCCGCCTCCGCGGCGGCGGCCTCGCTGGTGGAGCGGATGATGGAGGGGGCGGGGACGTTCTGGGAGCTGGTGCACGAGCCGTTCATGGAGCGAGAGCTGAACCGCTGCCAGGTGCGCGGCGTGATCGAGGAAGGGCTGCGCCGCAGCAACTGGAGCTACAAGCGCGCCCTGCAGGTGTTCGGGGTAGCCCAGGACGACTACCTCAAGTTCATGGACTTCCTGCGCCACCACCGCCTCAAGCCAGAACGCTGAACCAGTCCGGCTCCGCCTGCGGCGCCGGCTCTCCCGACAGCGGTGCGATCCCCACCTCCGGCGGCACCAGGAACCCTTTCGCCGCCAGCAGCCGCACCACGTCCAGCACCTTCGCGCGCCGCGCCGGGTCCTCCGGCAGCACCTCGGCCACCCGGCGGGGGAGGTGAAAGGCGCGGTAGATGTCGTACACGCCGCGCTTGAGCCGCAGGCCGCCCTCCTCCCACGGAAGGCGGATCACCACCGCCCGCTCCTCCAGCCCCACCACCAGCGCCGCGGGCAGCACCATCAGCTCGTCGTCCTCCCCCACCACCGCCGCGGGCCGGGACGACACCGCCGGTCCTGCCTCCCCCGCGCTCATCGCGGCACCATCTCGTCCACGGCCACGGCCTCTTCGCGCGCGGCCACGGAATCCCGCGCGCCGGCGGGCGCCGCGTCGTGAAAGGGGCACAGGCGCATGCGCGTGCGGTGCTCGCCGCCGCCGTCCTCGCCGGATTCCAGCACCCCGCGGTGGTAGAAGCGCTGCCACCCCTGCGCGTTGGCCACCGTCCCCTCCACGTGCAGGTCCTCGTTCCACCGGTCGCGCGACCGCTTCCACGCGCGGTACTGCCCGGCGAGCTCCGCGTCGTCGTCCAGGTCGCGCAGCACCGGCTCCACCGACTCCAGGGCGCCGGACAGCACGGGAAAGAAGTGGCAGAACGGCTCACCTTCCTCAAAGCGGACGGGAACGCCGGGGCGCGTGAACCGCCAGTTCATGGTGAACAGGAAGGGAAGCCAGTCCGTCTCCACCAGCCCGGTGAGCGGCGCGATGCCGTCCTTGGGCGCGTTGGGCGGCCCCGTGACGTACATCTGGAAGGGCGCGTCGGTGCGGAACAGGTGGCAGGGGTTGAAGGTGAGCACCCCGTGGCCGAAGTGGCTGGTGGGGAGCTCGCCCGTGCCGCCGTCCAGGCGAACCACCTGCACCGAGCGCATGCTGCGCCCGCCCGTCCACAGCGCCTCGAAGGTGGCGGGGCACAGCAGCTCCCAGCCGAACTGGTTTCCCATAGTCAGGGGAAGGCAGCGGTACGCGTAGCGCTCGTCCGTCTCGTCCATCCAGGCGCGCCGCGGGGTCGCGGGGCGCAGGACGGGAACGGTGCGGCTCAGGCGGTAGGCGGTAAGGCGCATGGTCGGCACTTCGAAAAGGGGTAGCCCCGCGCGGGGACGCGGGTTCAGGATGCGTACAATTCCGCGAGCTCGGCGCACAGGGCGCCGAAGGCGGTGCGGTCGGGGGGCGGGGCGCCGGGCGCCCGGTACTGGCGGTACTCCGTGGCCTGCTCCAGCGCCCACAGCTTCTCCGTCCACCCCGCCCGCTCCGGCTCCGGGGCAGCGGCCGCCAGGGTGCGCAGCGCCTCCAGCTGGAACACCTCGTCCCCCGCCACGCGGCCGCCCTCGTACACGACGCGCGCGACGCCATGGGCATCGTCCGGCAGCCCCGCCTCCAGACACGCCCCGGCCAGGCGCGCCAGCACGTACAGCGGCTGCAGGTTCACCCCGGGGTGCCTGGACCCCTGGCTCGCGGCGCGCGCAAGCGGGCCCAGTACGCCGCGGGCGCGCTCCGGCTGGCCGGCGCAGGCGGCCACCTCCGCCAGGCGCAGGCGGAAGAGCGCCCCCGGCAGCCCCCGCGCGTCGTCGCGCAGCAGCGCCTCGCGCCCGGCCCGGCGGGCCAGATCGAAGTCGCCGTCCACGCAGGCCGCCACCACCGACGCCTCGAGCGCCCACAGCGCCAGTCCGGGTCGAAACTCGCGCTTCACCCGCGCCGAGAACGCGAAGAGCTCTGCGTGGCGGCGGTTCTGCAGCAGGACGCGCAGGGTGTCGATCACGTGCACCGATTCCAGCATCTCCAGAAAGTCGTCCCCGCCGCGCGGAATGTGCTGGCATCCGGTTCCGTCGCCGCGCAGCGGCTGCAGGGCGATCCCCTCCGCCCTGCCGCGCGCGCCCAGCCGCTCCAGCCGCGACACGGCCGCCTCCCACGCCCCGGCGGCCGACTCCAGCCGCGCCAGGTTCACCCAGGGCTGCACGCAGCGGGCGGCGATCTCGGGCCGCCGGGACCGGCGGCTGAGGCGGTGCTGCCACCACAGCTGCCGCTCGCACAGTTCCACCACCGCCGTGCGCTCCCCGCGCTGCGCCGCGATCAGGGCGGCGTTGTTCCCCAGGGTGCCCGCCTCCGCGGAAAGGGCGCCGGCGGCGCGGCAGCCGCGCCGGGCGGCGGCCGCGCGTGCGCGCAGCATCGCCGTCCAGGCACTCAGCGGCGCGCGGGGAATGCGGTCCTGGGGCAGCAGCAGCGCCGTGCCGATGCGCGGCGCCGCCGCCGGGGCGGGTGCGGACACCGCGGAGAGGGTTGCGGACATGGAGCCTCGCGGGGGGAGGCGGGCCCGGTGCCGGGCGTCAGCCGCCGTTGACCGCCGCCGCGACGCCGACCGTGGACTCGCTGAGCGTGACGCGCATCTCGCGCTTGAGCGTGCTCTTGACCGGCGCGCACGAGCGGCGGTTCACCTCCACGCGGGTCAGCGGGCACTGCGCGCCCTGGCACACGGGGAGCACGTAGCAGCTCTGGCACACCTTGTCGGACTCGAAGTGGGGGCCCACCCACAGGCTCATCCGCTCGTCGTTCAGCTCCAGCCGGCCGTCGGGGTGCACCTGGCCCACGACGTTCTCCTCCATCT
>DASQBH010000287.1:0-2789 GCA_035635315.1 Longimicrobium sp. | reverse complement strand
GTGGCGCGGCTACGTGCCGCGGGGGGGAAGCGCGGGGCCCGCGTCGCCAGCGTAGCCGAGCAGTCCGCGGATGAACTCCTCCAGCACCTCGGAGTGGTTGACCTGGACGAACAGCCGCGCGCGTTCTGGGACCGTCCATCCCTGGCCAACCAGAAGACCCACGAACGGATTCCCCGGCTCCGCCTCCGAGGCGATGTCGAACATCAGCTTTGCGCCCGCGCTCCACAGCGGTTCCGCGGCCGTAAAGAGGGTGCGCGCCGACGTCACGTTCTGATCGGTGACGAAACAGGACACAATCATCACGCCGCTGCGGAGCAGTTCCGAAGCCAGCGGCCGCGGGTCGCCATCCGTCGGCTCGCCGTCCGAGAGGACGAAGAGCACCCGGGGCGCGTCCGCTGCCACGTGCGCGCGCTCGCGCTCGAAGCGCGCGGAGATCGCCGCGAAGGCTTCGCGCATCGGCGTGTTGCCGAAGATCAGGCTTTCCGCGTTCTCGAGCGTCTCGCCGCTCGCGCTCCACAGCGCGGCGAGTTCTCCGATGCGGACGGTGGTGTCGCCGCCGCGGGCGAGCCGCTCCTCAATCCTCGGCCGCGCGAGGGCCAGCAGGCGGCTGCGGACCGCCGATTCCCCCATGCGGCGAGCCGCATCCTGGGCTGCCCGCACCGCGCCCTGTCCTAGAAATCTTCCCAGCGTGCTGGCAACGTCTCCATAGCCGGCGTACTTCTGCCTCGCCTCCGCTTCGACCTCCTGCTTTACCGCCTCGATCTCGTCTGGTGTGATCACCCCTTTCGCTACCTTCATCAGCGTCAACAGGTCGCACACCGTTCCGATCTGCAGGCCGAACCCGTAGGCGAACAGGGCGGCGGCGGAATCGTCGTCCTGGCTGTGCCGCCGCGCGGCGTCGCCAGCCTCCTGTGCGATGCGCTCCAGAGAGGCGCGAACCGCTTCAATCCGGCTGGACGACGGGCCCAGCGAGCGGGGCATGCTCTCGGCCATCGAGCCGGATACGTCGATCGCCAGCCCCACCAGCGCCCGCGGCAGGCCGGTCCGCGCCGGAGCGGGCGAGGGGGGCGCCCCGGCCGGCTCCCCGGCTCGCTCCAGCAGGGGCGGGATGTCGATCGGAGGGAGGTGCCGAGGGGGGCCCAGCGCACCGGGGCTTACCTCCGGCTGGTCCGTGATCACCCGGTACAGCCTGTCGTATCCCTCTGGACGGGAGAGATCGAACCACGTTCTGCCGCGCAGGAACCACGGGATGAACTGCGTATCGGCCGCATCGAAGACAACGGGGATGAACTTGCCGGTCACCAGTCCGGCCTCGTACAGCTCCTGGCCGATGATGGCGCCCTCGAGGTTTGCACCCGTGCCGGGCCCCACCTTGCCTTCCGCCCGGCGCCGGTAGGTTTCCGTGCACACCACCAGCGCGAAGTCCGCGCGCTCCACCTGGTCGTGCATCCAGCGTATCCACCCCTGTGGGGGCGCCAGCGTTTCGCGGTCCAGGTGCGCGTCCACGCCGTGCGAGCGGAGCGTTCCGAAAAGGCTCAGCACACGCTGGCGATGCTCCTCCGCGTCGTGGCTGTAGCTGATGAAGACGTATGGATGGGTGCCGCGGGGCGGGGAGGAAGGACTGCTCATCGTCCGGATCTCACGCGGAGGGAGACGAGGGAGCCGCGCCGCGCATTCGTCGCGGACGAGGCGCGCTGCGCCGGCGAAGATGTGCGCGGAAAACGCCCGGAACAAGGCTCATCCGCGCCGGATGGGCACGATCCGGCGTCCGGGGCGCGCCCGCAGCGCCGCCTGACCGCCGGCTCCTGATCGTCCCATCAACCCGGCTCGACGAGATGCGCCTCGCCGGAGGATCCGGCGAGGCGCTGTTCGTTCGCTATACGTCGCGAAGTCAGGCGGCTGCCGCGCCCTGCCGGCGCAGGTGCTCCGCGAGCGCCTGCAGGTCCTTCGCGATCATCTTTCGGTACATCCCGGCGAACAGCTTGCCGATCCACTCCCTCACCCGCGAAACGTTGCTGATCGAGGCGTCCAGCACCACGCGCGTGCCGCCCCCGTCCGGCGACAGGTGGTAATCGAAGGTGTAGATGCCACTGCCCGAGGTGCCCTTGCTGCCGTCCACGCGCAGCCCGAAGCGCGACGGCGGCTCGAAGACCGTCACCTCGAACTCCTCCGTGGCTTCCTTGCCGTACATCTTTCGCGTCTCGCGCCACCGGCTGCCCACCCCTGCAGCCGCGCCGCCCACCCGCTCGATGCGGATCAGGTCGGGCATCCACGCCTCCGCGTTCTCCAGGTCCGTGAGCCCCTGGAACGCGCGCTCGGGCGGGGCGGGAAGGGTGTGCGTGATCTGGAACTGAATGGCCATGAGCGCAGCCTCCGCAGGGGGGGTGGAACGGGGATGCGCTCATGATGCGCGGGTGGCCCGTCCCCGGGCAACGGTTTTCGGCGGAAGCTGCGGCGGAGGGGCACGATCCGGAGTCCGGGGAGTACCACACGCCCGAGCCGCGCCTGACGTTTCCGGGCGCGCGACCGCTTTTGCGAACGATGGGTGCCGGATGAGCTCACTGCGGGACAAGGACGAGTTCGACTCGCACTACGAGGACCGTGTCCAGGCGCCGGTGCGCGCCCGCGGCACGCTGCCGGCCGCCGGCGTGTACCTGGCGGGCGGGCGCTACGAGGTGGCCGCGCATCACAGCCCCGCCGAGCGCCGCCTGCTGGACGCCGGCGCCCTGCTGATCGCCAGCGTGAGCTTCGACGGCCTGCAGGTGGCCGCCCTCACCGGCGGCGCCGCG
>DASQBH010000286.1:0-2174 GCA_035635315.1 Longimicrobium sp. | reverse complement strand
TACTGTGCAGTTGTAGATGAATGCAATAATCTGATACTCCCCTGAGACGGTTCGACGCGTGTCAGGCTGCATCATCAATGAAAAAAAAGACGCGGAGAGAAACTCTCTCCGCGTCCCCCGGCGCCGTCTCCCTGTCCTCGTCACCGGGGCGCCGCTCCGAACCGTGTCCTCCAGGAAGCGGGGCGCGCCGACGGATGGACCCTGTCGGCGGAACCGTGGGGCCCGTTCTGCGCGCCGATGCCCCCCGCGGGGCACGGACCACGGCGCCCCGCGGGACCCTCCGTCCGGCGAAACCCGTCAGCTGCGCGCGGGCCTGCGCTTCGCCAGCGCCCCATCCACCGAGTACGCGCCCGCGCCGGCCAGCGCCAGCGCCAGGCACGCGCCCAGCAGCGCAAGGGCGAACTCGTAGCCCTCGGGGAGAAAGAAGCCCTTGGACAGGTGCACCATTACGATGGCGCCCACCATGTCCGCCGCCAGCAGCGCCGCGAACACGGGCGTAAGCGCGCCGACGATGAGCGCGATGCCGCCGATCAGCTCCAGCAGCGCGATGAACGGGCCCATGATGCCGGGCAGCGGAATCCCCATCCCCGCGAACCCCTGAGAAACGCCCGCAAAGCCGTACTGAAACACCTTCTGCCAGCCGTGCATCAGCATGACGAGCCCCGTCACCACGCGCAGGATGAGCAGCGCCAGGTCCACGCGCGCCGGCGTGGGGGTCAGCAGTCGGTTCATCGAGTCCTCTCCGCCTCGGGTTTTCCCAGGCCGGGTGGTCGGAGCTGCGCCTGGGAGGGATGCAGACGTGGTGCGATACGGCTCCCGCGATTACAGGTGTGTACTTATGCTGGTCACACTTTGTCCAACCGTCAATGCTTTTCGCTCCCTCCCCTGACGGAACGGTGATTTCCTGAGGGAGCGCCCCTCACGGAACCAGAAGCCGCACAACCGCTTGCGCGCGACCCGACTTCGGGAATTCAGAAAGGGGCGAGCGGCGCCTCCCTCAGAGGGTGTTGCCAAACCTCTGCAGGCGTGGAAGAGGCGACGTCATCCTGAGGGAGGCGCCGCGCTGCACCTTGTTGCTGCGACATACTTTGGCGCCGACCGAAGGACCTTGCCAGCACAGCCGAGGGGACGGATTCGCGGCGTGCAGCATGTCCCCCGCAAGCCGGGAGAAAGGTCCTTCAGTCGCGCGCAGGCCATTGTGTGACTTCTGGTTACACGTGGTGCGCTCCCTCAGGATGACATCGCTTCTTTCCATCCCTGAGGTTTGGCAACACCCTTTCAGGAAGCCAGGATCACGAATGCCTCCCGGTGTCAGGCGTACTTGCGGGCGTCGAGCACCTGGCCGTTGTGCGCGCCGGTGACCGCGTCCACGTATGCGCGGGCCACCTGGGCCGCGGGCATGCCGCTGGACGGGTCCATCCCCATGGCCTGCAGCGTCTCCGTGACCCACGGCGGGCTGACGACGTTCACGCGGATGCCGCGCGGCACCTCCAGCGCCGCCGCGCGGGCGAAGCCCTCCAGCCCCGCGTTCACCAGGCTGATGGCGGCGCTGCCGGCGGTGGGCTCCCGGCTCAGCACACCGCTCGTCAGGGTGATGGATCCACCGTCCGCCACATGCCCGGCGCCGTAGCGCACCAGGTTCACCTGCCCCATCAGCTTGTAGTGCAGGCTCATCTCGAAGTCGTCGTCCGAAAGCTGCTCCAGCGGCTTCCACGCGCCGCCGCCCGCGCACGAGACCACCGCGTCCACGCGTCCCGCCTGCGCGAACATCTGGCGAATGGAATCCGCCGAGGTGATGTCCACCCGCAGGTCGCCGCTGCTGCGGCCCGCGGAAAGCACCTCGTGCCCACCCTGCAGCGCATTCACCACCGCCTCGCCGATGGTGCCGCTCCCCCCGATCACCAGCACCCTCATCTCGTCATCTCCCGGCTTTGAACGAACGGAAAGGTGCCGCGTGGCGGTGATCCACCCGCGGCCGTACACGCAAGCTTTCACGCCCGGGAGCGTCCGGCAACTGCCGCGCCGCACCGGCTGCATCGCGACAAAACTGTTGTCCCGCGGCGGAGCGGCGCGTACCGTGGGATGATCCGTATCCGCCGTTCATGTTCTTCCCGTTCCACCGAGGTGCCCACCATGAGCGAGACCGTACGCCCGCAGGAGATCTCCGTCCCCGC
>DASQBH010000285.1:0-15620 GCA_035635315.1 Longimicrobium sp. | reverse complement strand
CGGTGCCGCCCGTGGCGCTCCACGTGGCCGCCGCGGCCCTGCTGGTGCCGTCGCTGTACGTGCCCGTGGCGGTGAACTGCAGCGTGCTCCCCGTCTGCACCGACGCGGTCGCGGGGGTGAGCACCAGCGCCGTGAGCGTGGGCGCGGAGGCCGACGCCACGGTGACCGTGGAGGTGTCGGCCAGCCCCGACGCCGCCTCGCGGCCGATCACCCGGTACGTCCCCGCCGCCGCCGGCGCGGTGTAGAGGCCGGAGGTGCTCACCGTGCCCCCCGTGGCGCTCCACGCCACGGCCACCGCCCTCGACGTCCCGTCGCTGTACGCGCCCGTCGCCGTGAACTGCCGCGTGGCCGACGGGGCCAGCGTGGCCGTGTCGGGCGCTACCGTCACCCGCGTAAGGGTAGCCGGCGGCGGCGTGGTGCCGCCGCTCACGTTGGGCATGTTCCACGGGTTGGCGTGCTGCGCCCCGTCCACCACCTCGTACGGGCCCCAGTAGATGTACATGGTGCTGGCGTTGCTCTTGTTCTTGTTGGCGCCCAGGGTGATTCCTCGCACCCGCGGCGTGGTGGCGCCGGTGAACTCCATCCCCACGTACGTCCACGCGTTGCTGGCGATGGCGCCGCCGCTGGTCAGGCGACGCTTCCACCAGTGCTGGCGGGCCGAGGTGGCGCCCGTCTTCTCGTAGTACACGACGAACTCCCACCACTCGTTGTCCGTCCACTCGGTGGTCACCCGCCCGAAGGTGGTGCTGCCGGGAAGGGTGCGCTCCGTGTACTGCAGGTACGAGCCGTTGTTGTTGACGCCGAAGCCCAGGATGTACTCGTCGGTGTTGCTGAGCTCGATCTGCCCGCGCCCGGAGTACCCCTCCCACAGCCAGAACGCCACCTTGTACGCGTTGGCGTGCCCGCTGGGAAGCGGCCCCGCGGTGGTCCAGCCGGGATGGTACTTCATCCGGTAGCGGTACCACATCCTGTCCAGCGGCGCAAAGCCTTCGTCGATGCTGGGCGCCCAGCCGATGTCGGTGGACTGCTGAAAGGTGATGCGGGCCACCTGCCCGAAGGTGGGGTCCTGCACCAGGTCCACGTAGTTGTATACGTCCTCGGCGCGGAACCACCAGAACTTGCCGGCGGCGCGAAGGTCCGCCTTGCTGGTGTACGCCTTCCAGTCGTCTCCCGCCACGGCGGTGTAGCCGGTGGTGGTGATGGCGGCCGCCGGCCCCCCCGCCGCCACGGCCTCCGGGGCCGTCACCTCGCCGGGCCCCTCGTCGCACGCCGCCAGGGCGGCGGCCGCCAGCACGGCGGCCAGGGTGCCGCGGGCGATCCGGTTCCAACTTCGCGCTGCTGCTGCTGCGATCTGCATGGTACTGCGTTCCCTGAGTCTGGTGAGTGTCTTTCCGGCCCCTGCTCCCTCTCCGCGAACGCGGTGGAGCGGACTCGACGCTCGTCGACTCGCTGGCGGCTCGGCTGGCGTGGCGGGCTGCTGTCCCGCTGTAGCTCCGTGGCTGTGCGTCGGCGCCTTTCGGCCGCCTTTGCTCTTTGCAGCGATCCGGCATGTCCGCCCTTGCGGGCGGAACGTGGCGGGTGGCCCAAGCATCAAGTATGCCACCGCTAACCATCCTTATCACAACGACTTACGAGGATTCATACCCCGAAAAATGCATGCAATAGCGTCCCGTGCGGCGTGCGGATACATTGCGCACGTCGGTGCATGCCGTCCGGTGGGGGGCGGCAAAGGGGTCCCTGCCGGGTGCGCGCGGTGCGCAGCCGGGTGGACGCCGGTGGCGTCGGGACGGATTCCCTGGGTCGGGGCTGTTACTTCAGTGAAAGAAGGCTGCGCCCGTGGGTCCGGGGGAGCATTCGCGCAATGGGGATTGCACTCCCTCCGGGCCCTCGTCGCGGGGCGGCCGGTCCGGGGGGGACCGCTGCCCTCGCCTTCTCCTACCGGGCGCGGGTACTGCCATCGCCCGGCGTCGCGCGAATCCGGCGCTGAGTTCGTCGGCCGCGCCGCGGGAGTCCTGCCCCGCGGCAGTCATCGTCCGATCGCCGGTTCTGCACGTGTGTGCCGCCGCCCGTTGCATCCACCATGCCAGGTGCAAACTGCTACCTGATCAAGATTTAGCCTGCCTGGCCGCGCCTACGGAACGTTCGGCATTCCCCACGGGTTGGGGTGGCGCGTGCCGTCCACCACCTCCCACGGCCCCCAGAACAGGTGCATGGTGGTGGGGTTGCTCTTGTTCTTGTTGGCGCCCAGGGTAATGCCGCGCACCCGCGGGGTGGTGGCGCCGCTCACCTCCAGCCCCACGTACGACCAGGGGTTGTCGGCGACGGCGCCGCCATTGGTCAGCCGCCGCTTCCACCAGCGCTGGCGGGCGGTGGTGGGCCCCGTCTTCTCGTAGTGCACCACGAACTCCCACCACTGGCCGTCGCTCCACTCGGTGGTCACCCGGCCCAGCGTGCCGCTTCCGGGAAGGGTGCGCTCCGTGTACTGCAGGTACGCGCCGTTGCTGCTCACCCCGAACCCCAGCACGTACTCGTCGGTGTTGCTGATCTCGATCTGCCCGCGCCCCTGGTAGCCGTCCCACAGCCAGAACGCCTGCTTCCAGGCGTTGGCGTGGCCGCTGGGAAGCGGGCCCACCGTGGTCCACCCCGGCGCGTAGCGCACCCGGTAGCGAAACCACATGCGGTCCAGCGGCTGCGCGAAGGTACGGTCCAGCGACGGGGCCCACCCCACGTCGGTGGACTGCTGAAAGGTGACCCGTACCACCTGCCCGAACACCGGGTCCTGCGCCAGGTGCACGTACTGGTGCACGTCCTCGGAGCGGAACCACCAGAAGCCGGCCCCGCGCAGCTCCGCGTCGCTGCGGTACCCCTTCCAGTCGTCCCCCTCTACCGTGACGTACCCCTGCCCGCCCGTGGCGGCGACGGCGATCGCGGCCGTGTCGGCCAGACCGCCGGGCCCCGTGGCGATCACCCGGAAGCTTCCCGTGGCGGCGCCCGCGGTGTACAGCCCGCCCGCGCCCACCGTCCCCCCGGTCGCGGTCCACGCGACGGCGACGGGGGTGGCGGCGCCGCTGGAGAGCAGCCCGGCGGCGGCCAGCTGCACCGTGCCCCCGGGGGCCACCGTCGCGCTGGCCGGCGTAACCACCACGGCGATCAGCACCGGGTTCTGCGAGGGAACGGTGACGGTCACCGCCGCCGTGTCGGCGACCCCGCCGCCGGCGGTGGCGATCACGCGAAAGGCGCCCGCCGCCTCCCCCGCGGTATAGAGCCCGTCACCCGTCACGGTGCCGCCCGTCGCGCTCCAGCTCACCGGCACCGCCAGGGTGCCGCCGTCGCTCCCGACGCCCTGCGCGTGGAACCGCAGGGTGGCCCCGGCCTGCACCGTCTGCTCCGCCGGCGTCAGCACCAGGGCCTGCAGGGTGGGCTCCTCGCCCCCGTCCGCCCGCGGGCCGCTGGGGGTGTCGCACCCGGCCGCCGCGGCCAGGAGCACGGCCGCCGCGGCGAAAGACCGTCGCGTGGTTGAACGTGATGTCGAGTTCATGGTCCGGTGCCTCCCGAGCCTGCCGGAACGTGAGCACGAACGCCTCGCGGGGTCCGGACGCACGCCGGGCCGCCATCGACTTCCACCCCGCGCATGGTGTCGCGGGATGGAGCGCTGGCGGCCCGGCGGGCGTGGCGGCGTTGCGGCCGCGGTAGCCCCGTAGCTCTGCGTCCCCGTCTTTCGGCGGGTTTGCTCTGAGCAGCGATCCGCGCATCCCGTCGTCAGGCAACGGGGTGCGGCGTCGTGTATGTCTGGTTGTCGGCTGCAACAGTAACAGACGAGCGCGCACTCCGCAAGTGTTTCGCACCGAAACGGCCGCGGCGCAAGTCGTTGCGGCTACGTATGTTCCGCAGTGTGGGGAATCGCCTGTCAGGAGTTTCCCGCAACACCGCGGGCGCCGGTGCCGGGGTCCGGGGGCGGAGTGTTGCGGCCGCGCCACACCCCCGCTTCGTCCATCGGTTTCCATCAACCGTAATCCAGCCAGTCACTTACGCGCTCTCCACGGCGCGGGCGGGGGACGGACCGGCGGTTGCGCTGAAGTACCGGGCGTCTCCCGTCGTCGTCCGCCCGCATCCTCGCCCCATGCCTCCCTTTCCCGCCGCACTCGTCGCCCCGCCCCTGCGCGCGCGCCTCAAGGCCGCCGCCGAGCACCTTGCCGTGGGCGGCGGGGTGGCGGCGGCGGCCCGCGCGCGGATGCGGGGCGCCGCGCTCGTCCTGGCCTGGCACGGCGTGGTGCCGGACGGAGAGCCCGCCGCGGGGGAGCGGTCGCTGCACGTGGCGCGGCGGCGCCTGGCGGAACAGCTGGACGCGCTGCTGCGCACGCACGACGTGGTGCCGCTGGCGGAGGTGCTGGCTCCCGCGCGGGGAGGCCGCCCGCGCGCCGCGCTGACGTTCGACGACGCGTACGCGGGCGCGGTGACGGCAGGGGTGGCGGAGTTGGCGGCGCGCGGGCTCCCCGCCACCTTCTTCGCCGTCCCGGCCATGGCCGGCGCGGACGGCTTCTGGTGGGACGCGCTGGTGCCGCCGGGCGCCGAGGCGCTCCCCCCCGCCTTTCGCGCCGAGGCGCTGGACCGGGCGCGGGGCCGGGACGCGGCCGTCCGCGCGCTGGCACGAAGTCGCGGGCTGCGCGAGCATCCGCTCCCCCCGCACGCCCGCCCGGCGTCGCTCCCGGAGCTTCGGGCGGCGGCGCGGGTGCCGGGGATCAGCATCGCCTCCCACAGCTGGAGCCACCCCAACCTGGCCCGCCTGTCCGCGGAAGGGGTGGAGGACGAGATCCGCCGGCCGCTGCGGTGGCTGGGCGAGCACCTTCCATCCGCCTCCATCCCCTGGCTCTCGTATCCCTATGGACGGTGGACGGCGGAGGTGGCGCGGGCGGCGGAGGCGGCGGGGTACGCCGGCGCGCTGCGGGTGGAGGGGGGATGGGTGCCGCGGACAATGGACCCCTGGGCGCTGCCGCGGGTGAACGTGCCCGCGGGGCTCTCCGCGCGTGGGCTGGCCCTGCGCGCGGCGGGGCTGCTGTGCGGATGAGGCGGCGCGTCCTGGTGACCGATGGCGGCGAGCGCGCCGCCCTGGCCGTGGTCCGCTCCCTGGCCGCAGCGGGCCACGCCGTGCGCGTCTGCTCCCCCCGCGGCCGCTCGCTGGCGGGCGCGTCGCGCGGCTGCGCCGGCGAAGACCGCGTCCCCGATCCGCTGGCCGCACCGGACGCGTACGCCGCCGCCGTCCGCGCGCTCTGCGCCCGGGACGGCATCGAGGCCCTGGTCCCGATCGGCGAGGCGTCCGCGCTGGCGCTCCTGGAGCCGGACGCGCGGCCGCCCGGCGTCGTCATCCCCCTCCCCCCGCTGGAGGTGTTCCGCGCCGCCTGCGACAAGCCGCGGGTGATCCGGGCCGCGGCGGATGCGGGGATCGCCGTCCCCCGGCAGCGGGTGGTGGAGCGGCCGGAGGCGCGGATGGAGATCGGCCCGGGGGACGTGGCCTTTCCCGTGGTGCTCAAGCCGTCGCGGTCGGTGGTGGAGGAGGACGGGGGGCGCGGAAAGACGCGGGTGGAGCACGCGGCGGACTGGGTGCGCATGCAGGCGGGCCTGGCCGACCTGCCGCGCGCCGCCTACCCCGTGCTGGTGCAGGAGCGGGTGAACGGACCCGGGATGGGGATCTTTCTGCTTACCTGGGAGGGCCGCGTGCGCGCCGTCTTCGCCCATCGCCGGCTGCGGGAAAAGCCGCCTTCGGGCGGGGTGAGCGTGTACCGCGAGAGCGTGGCGCCGGACCCGTCGCTCGTGGCCCGCGCGGCGGGGCTGCTGGCCGGGCTGGGGTGGCGGGGGGTGGCGATGGTGGAGATGAAGACGGACGCCCTTACCGGCACGCCGTACCTGATGGAGGTGAACGGCCGCTTCTGGGGATCGCTGCAGCTGGCCGTCGATGCCGGGGTGGACTTTCCCCGCCTGCTGCTGGAGGCGGCGTTCGGCGCGCCCCCAGCGCCCCCGCCGCCCTGGCGCCCCGGCGTGCGCAGCCGCTGGGAGTGGGGCGAGGTGGACCACCTGCTGGCCCGCCTGCGCCGCACGCCCGCGGAGCTGGACCTGCCGCCGGGCGCGCCCGGCCGGGGGCGCGCGCTCCTCGACTTCCTTTCCATCCGCCGCGGCGACCGGGGCGAGGTGTTCCGCTGGCGCGACCCCGCCCCGGCGCTGCGCGAGACCCTGGACTGGGTGGCCCGCCGATGAGCGCCCCCCTGCGCGTGCTGCACCTGGTGCAGAACCTCAACTACGGCGGAATGGAGCGGCTGATCCACGAGCTGGCCCGGCTGGCGGACCCCGCGCGGCTGGAGGTGCACGTGATGGCGCTGCAGTACGTCGGGCGCTTTGGCCAGGGGCTGGAGGGCGTGGCGCCGGTGCACCTGGCGGGGCGGATGGAGCCGTGGTCGCTGCTGCGCCCCGCCGTGCTGGCGCAGCGCATCCGGCGCATCGGGCCGCGGGTGGTGCACACGCACAGCGGCGTGTGGCTCAAGGGCGCGCGCGCGGCGCGAATGGCCGGCGTGCCGCGCGTGGTGCACACCGAGCACGGCCGCCGCCACCCCGACCCGCCGGCGGACCGCTGGCTGGACGGCCGCGCCGCGCGGTGGACGGACGTGGTGTGCGCCGTGTCGCGCCCGCTGGCGGCGCAGCTGGAGGCGCGGGTGGTGCGCGGCCGCGCCTCCGTCGCCGTGGTCCGCAACGGCGTGGACACCGAGGTCTTTCACCCGCGCGCGGACGACGGGCGGGCGCGCGCGGCGCTCGGCATCGCCCCCGGAGCGCCGGTGCTGGGGAGCATCGGCCGGCTGGAGCCGGTCAAGGGGTACGACGTCGCCGTGCGCGCCCTGGCCCTGCTGCTGGCGGGGTGGAGCGACGGACCCGCGCCCGTCCTGCTGGTCGCGGGGGACGGGTCCGAGCGCGCGCGGCTCGCGGCGCTGGCACGGGCGCTGGGGATCGCGGACCACGTCCTTCTCCCCGGCTGGCGCGACGACCTGGCCGCGCTGCACCCGTGCTTCTCCCTCTTCACCCTGTCGTCGCACAGCGAGGGAACTTCGGTAAGCCTGCTGGAGGCCATGAGCGCCGGGCTATGCCCCGTGGTGACGGACGCCGGCGGCAACGCGGACGTGCTGGGCCCCGCGCTGCGCCACCGCCTGGTGCCGCGGAACGACCCCGCCGCCCTGGCCCGTGCCTGGAGGGACGCGCTGCGCGACATCGCCGCGCGCCGGGCGGACGGCCGCGCGGCGCGAGAGCGCGTAACCGCCCGTTTTTCCGCGCACGTCATGGCCCTGCGCTACGAAGCCGTCTACCGCGGCGCGCCGCTCTCGGACGACGACGCCGGCGCGGCGTGGCGCGCGGAGCCCATCGACCCGACGGGCTCGGCTGACTCGGTGGACTCGACGGACTCGATGGACTCGACGGACTCGGTGGACTCG
This sequence comes from Longimicrobium sp., assembly GCA_035635315.1. GTDB lineage: Bacteria > Gemmatimonadota > Gemmatimonadetes > Longimicrobiales > Longimicrobiaceae > Longimicrobium. The sequence continues at coordinate 8,151 of DASQBH010000285.1, read as the reverse complement.
GTAGACTCGACGGACTCGACGGACTCGACGGACCGGGTGGACGCGGTGGAGGATGGACGCGTGGCGCTGCGCTCGTCGGAGGGCGGGGGCGCGGAGGGATGGGGATGAGGGTCGGCGAGCGGATCCTGCTGGCCTTCTCGCGCCCCGTGGACGCGCCGGATCTTGCGGACGCGGCGGCCGAGCCGGGGGTGGAGCACGCGCTGGACGACCTGCTGCGCCGCTTTCCCGACCTGCCGGGGCGCGTCCGCGGACGGCGGGTGCTGGACTTTGGCTGCGGCGCGGGGCGGCAGGCGGTGGCGCTGGCCCGCGCCGGCGCCGCGTTCGTGCTGGGGGTGGAGAGCAACCCCCGGACGCTGGCCGGCGCCCGCGCCCTGGCCGCCGCTGAAGGCATTCCACCGGACCGGCTGGCGCTTGCGCCCGGGGTGCCGGAGGAGCTGCGCGGCGGCTTCGACGTGGTGCTTTCCAAGGACTCCATGGAGCACTTTGCCGATCCGGCGGCGGTGCTGGCGCTGATGCGCGACGCGCTGGCCCCCGGCGGGCGGCTGCTGGTGACCTTCGGCCCCCCCTGGCTGGCCCCCAGCGGCAGCCACATGCACTTCTTTACCCCCCTTCCCTGGGTGCACCTGCTCTTTGCCGAACGGACGGTGATGGCGGTGCGCGCCCGCTACCGCGCCGACGGCGCCCGGCGCTACGAAGAGGTGGAGTCGGGGCTCAACCGCATGACGGTGGGGCGCTTCGAGCGCCTGGCCGCGCGCGCCGGGCTGCGGATGGAGCGGCGCCGGTACGACTGCGTGAAGGGTATCCGCGTCCTGGGAGGCGCCCCCCTGCTGCGCGAGCTGTTCATCAACAACGTGGCGTGCGTGCTGGCCCCCTCCGCACCCGTGGTGCCCCGGCGCCACACCTGACGCCGCCGGGCGACGCCCGCCGCGGCCCCCTATTGCGCCACTCCACGCAAACCACTGCTGCACAACGGCTTGCAGGACGCTTGCGCGGCGCGTGCCGTGGCACTGCGGGTGCCCTGTCCCCGTGGCGCCGCGGGGCCGGTTTCCATGCCACGCGGTTCCGTTCCCCATCTGGAGACCCGACCATGCCCCGCACACCCCCCATCCTGGCCCTGGGCGCGCTGCTGCTGGCCGCGGCGTGCGACACGGCGCCCGCACCCACGGCCCCGGCTTCCCCCGCCGGCGTGCCGGCGGGTGCGCCCTCGTTCGTGCTGTACGGCGACACGCTGATGTCGACGGACTTTTCGGAGTACGCCACCGGCGCGCAGCCCGCCGGCTGGACGCAGACGTGGGACCCCACCTCGTTCTTTTCCGTGGCGGACGAGGCGGGCGCCACCGGCGGAAAGGTGCTGCAGTGGTCCGCCACCGGGCAGACGCGCAACCGCTGGGCACTGGCGTACGACGGGTTCGAAGACCGGACGGACCAGACCGTCTACACCGAGTTCCGCGTGCGCTCCCTGGGCGGCGGCACCTCGGTGTACTACATGGGGGCCGCGGCCGTCCGCGTGTCGGGGACGGCGGCGGACGAGCGCGGCTACGCCGTGTTCTTCGTCACCGTTCCCTCCACCGGCGCAAAGGCGGTGGTGCTGAGCACCTGGGCCGCCGGCGCCTACGTGCAGCTGGGCAGCTACACCACCGACTGGCAGCTGGACCAGTGGTACTCGGTGCGGCTGCAGGCCGTGGGCACCACCATCCGCGCCCGCTACTGGCCGCGGGGAACCACCGAGCCGGCCACCTGGCAGCTGTCCGCGACCGACCAGCGCTACCCCAGCGGGCGGCCGGGCGTGTCGCACCACGACAACGGCACCGTGCAGTGGGACACCTGGCAGGCAAAGGTCACCCCGCTCCCGCCACCGCCCCCCGTGACCGTCACCACCTTCACCGCCTTCGCCGGTGGTCCGGCCTGGGTGGCGCCGGCCAACTTTGCCGAGACCTCGGCGCCCGACAACTCCAGCTGGATCATCGCCGCGGACCTGGCGTTCAACGACGGGCGCGCCCTGCGCAACGTGAACACCGCGACGGGGCGGCACATCCTGCGGGCCACGGGGGTCCGCGACACGGTGCGCGACCAGGAGGCGCTGATCAAGCTGCGGATGGGCGACAGCGACGACCGGGGCCCCGGCGTGGTGCTGCGCCACACCACCGGCACGGCGGGAACCACCGGCTACGTGGCGTACCTCCGCCCCGCCTCGGACCAGGTGGAGATCAACCGCTTCCTGAACGGAGCCTGGATGTACGTGGGCTCGGCGGCCTTCCCCAACGACCCCGGGGCGTGGTACTGGATGCGCTTCAGGGTGCAGGGGACCAGCCTGCTGCTGCGCGTGTGGGCCGACGGGCAGCCGGAGCCGGCGACGTGGATGGTCTCGGCCACCGACACGGGGATCGCGGCGGGGTCGGTGGGGCTGTACACGTACGAGCCCAACACGGTGGACTACGACCTGGGCTCGTTCGCCAGCGGCGGCATCACCGCGCCCACGCCCGTGCCGGGCGCCGCCCCGGTCCTGTCGCAGGTGCGCACCTCGCCGGACTCGGCGGCGGTCGCGCGCGGCGCCACCCTGCAGCTGCGCGGGCACGGGCGCACCACCATCGGCGACAGCGTGAACCTCCCCCTGGTGTGGACGGCCAGCGGGGGGACGGTAGACGCGGGGGGAATGTACACCGCGCCCACGACGCCGGGGGTGTACACCGTCACCGGCACGCATGCCCCCACCGGGCTGCAGGACGTTTCCGTCCTGACCGTCGCGGACCCGCCGCCGGTGAGCGCCGACTCGCTGGTCACCGCCACCTACGTGCTGATGCCCGTCGACGCGCCGCCGCCGGGAACGACCATCACCTCCGCCCCTTCGGGCGTGGACTGGCGGGTCGCCGACGCCGCCTGGGTGCCCGACGGACGGGTGCTGCGCGCCACCGCCACCACCACGGCGCGGCACATCATCCGCTACGACGGGCTGGCCTCCACGGCCACCAGCCAGGAGGCGCTCACCCTGCTGCGGATGGGCGACGACGACGGCCGCGGCCCCGGCCTGGCGCTGCGGCACTCCATGAACGGCGCGCTGGAGACGGCGTACGTGGCGTACTTCCGTCCGGCGGGGAACACGGTGGAGATCAACCGCTTCCTGAACGGCGCGTGGAGCTTCGTGGGGAGCGCGACGTTCGCCAACGACCCGGGGGTGGGGTACTGGATGCGCTTCCGCGCCGAGGGCAGCACGCTCCGGGTGCGGGTGTGGGCCAGCGGCACCCCCGAGCCGTCCACCTGGCTGATCGTGGCCACCGACACGGGGATCGCGTCGGGCGGGGTGGGCCAGTACGTGTACGAGCCCAACGTGGTGGAGTTCGACTTGTTCTCCGCCGTGGCGGGCTCCGGGACGGCGCCCACGCCGTAGCGGGCGCCTTCGGAGGGCGCGGAGACCCCGTCTCCGCGCCCTCCGATCGCAATTCGGCTACGGGTTCGGCAAACGGTGTCATCCTGAGTCTGAGGCTGAGAGAGGCGCGCACCCTGTCTGTCCAGACGCACGATTGCCTGTGCGCCGACCGAAGGATCTTTAAAACATTGGCATACGGAGCAACGGAGTAACGGAGAGGGAGCATGATCTCCGTTGCTCCGTTGCTCCGTATGAAACCCAGTCTTTTGGCGGATCTGACATCAGTCGGCGCTCAGGGGCGGGCGGGGCGCACCGCGGCGGGGACGGGGGTGGGGAGGCTGGCGAGGAGCTGCCGGGAAACCAGCGAGCACAGGTCGGCGGCGGCACGATCGAGCGAGAAGCGACGGTGGGCGGTGACCGGCCCCCGGACCGCCATCGCGCCGCGCAGCGCCGGGTTCCGCAGCAGCAGGCGCAGCGCGTCCGCCAGGGCACGCGCGTCACCGGGCGGCACCAGCATCCCCGTCCCTCCCTCCTCCACCAGCTCGGGAATGCCGCCCGTGCGCGAGGCCACCAGCGGAACGCCGGCCGCCATCGCCTCCACCACGGCCAGGCCGAACGCCTCTTCCCACAGCGACGGCACCACGGCGACCGTCGCGCCCGCCAGCAGCGCGGGAATGTCCGTCCGCCGGCCGAGAAAGTGGACGTTCCGCAGGTCGTGGCGCGCGGCGATCCCCCGCAGCTCCTCCAGGTACGGCCCGTCGCCGGCGACCGCCAGCTCCACGTCGTCAAGCCCCTCGTCGCGCAACAGGGCAAAGGCGTCCACCAGCGTCTGCATCCCCTTGTACGGCTGCACCCGGCCGGAGCAGAAGACGATCCGCCGCCCCGCGTCCACCCCCAGGAGCCGGGGGAGGGCGGAGCGGTCCGCGCCGTCGAAGCGGGACAGGTCGATCCCGTTGTAGATGCGGTGCGTCCGCGCGGGCGGGGTGCCGTTCACCGTGATCAGCCGGTCGCGCACGAAGTCCGACACGGCGACAAAGCAGTCGGCGGAGAGCCAGGGGAGCCCGTGCAGCGCGCGCTTGGCCAGGTGCACCGCCGGCGCGCGCACCGTCCGCGCGCCGGAGGTACGGTCGTGCACGATGATGCGCCGCACCCCCGCCAGCCGGTACAGCGGGTACCGCCCCGACCAGGTGGCCCGGTCGGTAAGGTACAGGGCGTCCACCCCCCGCTCGCGCAGCAGGCGGACGAAGCCGCGCGCCCCGCCGCGCCCGTAGTCGTACGCGGCAAAGGCGAAGGGGGCGCCTTGCATCACCCGCGACGGGGCGTTCGCCCGCGAGGCGTAGCAGACGGTGACCCGGTGGCCGTCGCGCACCAGCCGCTCGCCCACGCGCCGGAAGACCGACTCGATGGTCTCCCAGGCGTAGCCGGTGTCAGGCGCGAAGTTGGCGACCCACAGCAGGTGCATCGGCCGGCTCCGGCGTGGGAGTGAATGCGCGTACGGGGGATGCGGACGGGGCGGGCGCCGGCGCGCGGACGGAGCGGACGACGCAGGTGAGCGCGCGGCGCGCCAGCCATCCGCCGCCGGGAAGCGCCGTCACCCGGTTCAGGACCGCCGTCAGCGCCTGCGCCACCCGCCAGGGAAGGATCGGCCGCCCCAGCAGCCGCAACTCGCCGAACCCGGAGCCGCCGCGCGCCACCGGGGTGAGCCCCGCGTCACGCAGCATCGCCTCGACGTGCTCGGGGTCGTGCTTGGTGAAGTGCGCGCGGTACCACCCCTCCACGCGGGGCGGCGGGTCCGGCGGCAGGCCCCGGACGCGCAGGCGCCAGAGCCGGCGCAGCGCCAGCAGCGGCCGGTCCAGGGCGCGGCCCAGGGCGTGAAGGAGCACGCGGCGCTCCGGCACCCCCACGTCGCACACCAGCGTGCCACCCGGCCGCAGCAGCCGCCCCGTCTCGCGCAGCATGGCCGGCGCGTCGGGGACGAAGCCCACCACGCCCAGCGCAATCACCGCGTCGAACGCGCCGGGGCGGAAAGGGGAGTGCATCGCGTCGGCCACGACGACGCACGGCGCGGCGCCGGGGCACTCGCGAAGGATGCGGTCGCGGGTGGCGCGCGCCATCTCGTACGAGAAATCGGCCGAGACCACGCGGTCGCCGGCCCCGATCGCCTCCACCGTCTGCCGGCCAGTGCCGCACCCCAGGTCCAGCACGCGCTTTTCCGGCCCCAGCCCCCGCAGCCAGCGCAGCGCGTGGCGGGCGCGGCCCACGTACGTCTGGTCCAGGTAGCGCTCCGTGTCCCACTCGCGCACGGCGCCGTCGAACCAGGCGCGCACGGCGGGGCGCAGGTCCTCGCTCACGCCGCCCTCCCCTGCCGCGGCGCGCCGGGCGCCCCCGTCCGCGCCTCGATCTCCCTGAACAGCGCATCCGCCTGCCGCCGGCGCGAAAAGCGGCCGTCCGCGTTCAGCGGCCGCGGGCGCTCCCCCGCCGTCCACTGCGCCAGCCTCGCGCGCAGCGCCCGCGCCAGCGCCGCCTCGTCCCCCGGCGCCACGACGTCGGCGTCGGTGCCGCGCAGCAGGCGCTCCGTCGCGCTCCCGGGCGCGGCCATCGCCAGCACCCAGGCGGGGAACTGCATGTACTCGAACAGCTTGGAGGGGATCGCGAGGTCGACGCCCTGCGGAAGCGAAAGGAGGACGGAGGCGCCGGCCAGCATCCGCAGCGCCTCCGCCCGCGGCCGGCGCGGATGGACGGACACGTATCCACCGATCCCCTCCGCCTCCGCCAGCGCGCGCAGCGGCGTGCCGCCGAACGCCTCGGCGTGCCCCACGAACTCCATCCCGAAGCGCTCCGGACCGATCCCCGTCTCCCGGACCACCGCCGCCGCCGCGCGAAAGAGGGCGCGCGGGTCTCGGTCGATGTAGATGCTTCCCGCGTACGCCACCACGAAGCGCCCCTCCTCGCGCCGCGCGGGGAGCGGCTCGTCGTCGCACCCGTTCATCACCGCCACGATGCGCTCCGCCGCGCGCGGATGGGCCGCCCGCAGCGCCTCGGCCGCGGCCGCCGTGTTGGCGACCACCAGCGCGGCCGCCCGCACCGCCGCGCGCTCGTACCGCTCCGCCAGCGCGTACCACAGCGGGCTCCCCGTCGCGCGGAGGGTCGCGGGCGCCAGGCTCCACGGGTCGCGCATGTCCATCACCAGCGGCACGCCGATGGAGCGCGCCACCCGCGCGCCGGCCCCGTGCACCATGTGTGGCGGCCCGCAGGTGACCACGGCGCGGTGAAGGGCGGGGTCCACCACCTCGCCCGCGGCGCGTTGGGCCGCGCGGGCCCAGCCGTCCTCGTCCGCGAAGGCGCGCCAGGCGCGGAGGGCGCGGGCCAGGGCGCGGGGGGAGGCGGACCAGCGCAGGTCGGCGCGCCAGGCGAGGCCGGCGTCGGGGGGGAACGGGTGAGGGGGTGAGGGGGTGAACGGGTGAAAGGGTGAAGGGGTGACGGGGGATGCGGATGCGTTCGCGGCGCTCCGGCGGAGGACGGTGAGGGCGCGGCGGATGCGGCCGGCGGCGTCGCGGAGGGGGCGTGCGGGGGCGCGGACGCCGAAGACGCGCGTCCCCGGCGGCAGCTCGCGCAGCCGGTCCGCGTCGGCCGAGGGCAGGGTGTCCGGGTGCGCGGTGACCACGTCCAGCGCCCAGCCGCGCTCGGCGGCCAGCGCGGCCAGCTTTTGCCAGCGCAGCGCGCCGGCGCCCTGGCCGGGGGGAAAGTGCCAGCTCATCAGCAGCAGCCGCGCGGGGTTCCACGCCACGGGCTGGGCGGGCGGGTTCAGCAGCTCGGGTGGGGGCATCGGTCCGGACCGGGGAAGGAGAGGTGGCGGAGGGCTCGCGTCTTGCCCCCCGTGCGCCGTACCGCCCCGCGGTGCCAGCCGCGCGCCGCCGCGCGGCACCCCGCGATTTCGCGCCCCGCCTGACTTCTTCCCTTCCCGCCGATGCAATCCACCCCGAACCGCCGTGGCGCGCGCGCAACAGTCGGCGTGCTGGTCCGCATCGCCCTGGGCGCGGCGATCCTGGCCTTCGTCGTCCTTCGCGCCGATCCGGGCGCGGCCACCCTGCGCTGGGACGGGCGCGCCTCCGCGGGGTTGGCGGGCGCGGTGGCGCTGGTGGCGCTGGCGCAGGTGCTGAGCGCCGCCCGCTGGCGGCTGGTGCTGGGCCCCGGCGACGCGCCGCCGTTCGGCCGGCTGCTGCGGCTGTACCTGGTGGGCCAGTTCTTCAGCCTCTTTCTTCCCACCTCCGTGGGCGGCGACGCGGTGCGGGCGGTGGCGGTCTCGCGCGCCGCGCCGCGGCCGGCGTGGGCGGTGTCGTCCGTCGTCTTCGAGCGGTTCCTGGGCGTCCTCGCCCTGCTGGCGATGCTGGGGATCGGCGGATGGGCGGCGCCCGGCGTGTTTCGCGCCTCCGCCGGCCGCGCGGACCTGGGGATCCAGCCCGGCGGCGGGCGGATCGCCGTCCTCGTCCTGCTCCTCGCCGCCGTCGCCATCGCCGCCGCGCGGACGGTGCGGCGGAGCGCGCGCGTGCGCCGCGTCGCGGGCGAGGCGGCGGCGCTGTGGACGGGGCTGGCCGCGCGGCCGGCGGCGTTCGGCGCGGCGCTGGCGGCGTCGCTGGGGGTGCAGGGGGCGTACGTCGGGGCCTGGATGGCGCTGGCGGCGGGGCTGCGGCTTCCCGTGGGCGCGGGGGAGATGCTCGTCTTCGTCCCGTTCGTGAGCCTGGCGGCGATGGTGCCGGTGACGGTGGCGGGGATCGGCGTGCGGGAGG
>DASQBH010000284.1:0-6215 GCA_035635315.1 Longimicrobium sp. | reverse complement strand
ACGCCGTGGACCCGCTGCAGCCACAGCGCGGACGGCGGGTCTGCGCCGCCCCACATCCAGACGAGCGCCGTATAATCCCGCAGCAGCTCGCGCAGCTCGCTGCCGCGCGCGTCCAGGGCGCGCCCCAGGATCGCGTTCTCGACCTGGCCCTGGACCGCGCACGAGCGCGGATCATGGGTGGGGCACCCGGGGAACGGGGCCCGCGAGAACCGCCCGCTCGACACGCTGTCGACGGCGGCCGCGAAAAGGGTGCGCAGCCGCTCCCGCCGCTCCGCCGGCGAGCGCGACACGGCGGTGGGGACGGGGACCACGGGGATCCCGATCGTTCCGGTGCCCACGTCCGCGGCCAGCCCGCGGGCGTGGTACAGGCGCCCGCGCAGGCCGGCCGGCAGCGCGGGCCCGTCCACGGGGACAAAGCCGGCCGGGGCCTGGCCGTACGGGGAGACGATCAGCGCCTCGGTGATGGTCTGTTCGTATCCCGTGCGGACGGCGTACGCCTGGCGGCCGTCCCAGAACCCCGGCCACAGCCGCCGCAGCGCCTGCGGGCGGGCCTCCGCCGTCCGCACCAGCTCCAGCAGCCCGGCGCCGATCTCCGCCGGCGACACGGGCGCCGCGGCGCCGCGCGCCGGCGGCGGGGGAGCTCCCGCCACGGCGGGAAAGCGGCCGGGGCGCGTCCAGAGCTCCGTCCGCGCGTCCAGCAGCGTTACCGCGAGCGTCTGGCCGTCGGGAGAAAGGCGGGGGTGCAGCACGTGCTCCGCGCCGGCCGTGAGCGTTTCGGCCGCGCCCCCGCCACGGCCCACGCGCCGCAGCTGGTAGACGCCGGCCGCGTCGGGGCTGGAGAGGTAGACGGAATCGCCGCGCGCGCTCCACTCCGGCCCGGTGAGCATGCTCCCCGCCGCGAACTCGGCGAGGGCGCGCACCGGCCCGCCCCCGGCTGGGACGACGTACACGCCGCCGCGGCCGCCCACGCCGGGGTGCGCGGCGAAAGCGATCCACGCCCCGTCCGGCGACACGCGCGGCCACACGGCGCGCCCGCCGAAGCCCTGCAGCGGTACCGGGTGAAAGTTCCCGGCGTACCCCCCGCCCGGAACCCGCAGGATGGAATCCACGTTCACCCACACCAGGCTCCACGGCGGCGGCGAGGTCCGCGAGCCGTACGCCTGCGAGCCGGTGGCCAGCAGCAGGCGCGTACCGTCCGGCGACCACACCGCCGGGCCGCCCACATGCGCCGTGTCCGCGTACCTGACCAGCACCGTCACCCCGTCCTCCCGCGCCACCCGGTACTCGGCCGAGATCCCGACCAGGGTGTAGGTGGCCAGGTGCCGCCCATCCGGCGACCACGTGCCCGTGAGCGGGGTGGCGCGAACGATGGGGTGGTGCGACGGCTCTTCCCGCGGCTGGGTGAGCCGGACCAGCCGCGCGCCGGCGTCCGCGCGGCCCACCGGCGCCTGGACGAGCGACGCGTCGTGCCAGTGCCATCCGGCCCGGCGCGGAACGGCCGTGAACGTCAGCTCCGCCCCGGAGCGGGTCCATTCCGGCCAGGCGCCGTCCGGCACCTCCGCCGGCAGGGGCACGGGGCTTCCGCCGGCCACCGGCAGCAGGGCGATGCGCGCCCGCGGGCGGTGGACGGAGAGCGCGAGCGTCCCGTCGCGGGCAAGGCTCACGCCGGTCACCTCGTCTTCCACCGGGTCCAGGCGGTGCGGCGACGGGTTGGCGATGGGCACCAGGTAGGCGCGCAGCGCGGAATCGGCGGTGAGCGGGCCGGAGTAGAGCAGCGTGTCGGCATGGGGCCACAGCAGCCGGCCGTGCCAGGCCGCGTGGTTGGGCAGGGTCAGCAGGCACCGGTCCGCGCCGCCTTCCGCGCCCGAGATCCAGATCCCGCGTCCGTCCGCCTCTTCGTCGGGGCACTCCCACCCGATCCACGCCAGCGAATCGCCCGACGGGGAAAACACGGCGGTCCGGCCCAGGGTCTGCCGCGTCAGACGGACCGGGTCGCGGCCATCGGCGTCCGTCGTCCACAGGCCGCCCACGTCGCTCCTGGGAAACGGCCGCGGCTCGGGGTGCGGGTCCCCGTGCAACCTCGGCATCGAGACGGGTGAGGGTCCCTGGATCTCGAACAGGATGCGGCCCCGGGGCGTCCACGCCGCCCATTCGATGCTGCCGGAGTACGGCGGGGCGACCGCGAGCCACTCCTGGCCGGTGGCGGCGTCCACCACGCCGACCCCGCTCGCCGGGCGGCCCAGGGGGCCGGGAATCTCTCCCGTGAACACGATCATGCCGCCGTCGGGCGACCAGGCGGGATCGTTCCGCTGGCCGCGCCCCTGCGTAAGGCGGCGCTCGGCGCCGGTGGCGGCGTCCATCAGCCACAGGTGCCGGCTGCCGCCTTCCATCCGCGAGTAGACGTACCGCGTTCCGTCCGGCGAGAGCGTCGCCTCCAGGTGCTCGAACAGGTTCGCGGACGCCAGCGCCCCCGCGCACGTCCACGGCCTCTCCGCCCGCGACGCGCAGGGCGAGAGGCCGGGCTGCCGTTGCGCGGCCCCGGCGGCGCAGCCCAGCGCGGCTGCCACCACGGCGGATCGTCTCCAGGCGATGCGGCGGCGGCGGCAGGGGATGGATACGGCAGGCATGTGCTCCGCGGGCAGGAGTCAGGGAGGGGGTGCGGAGATCAACGCGTGAGGACCGCTCCCGCTGACACGTTCCGGTTTCCGCGTCCTCGCCGCCGGGGGGCCGCGGACGTGCGCCTGGACCGGCCCGATTCCGTCGCGAACCGGTGCCGTTGCCGCGCCGGTGCGAAACGGGGTAGCTTGCGCGTCATGCGATTCGACCTCCCGATCCGCCCTCCCGCCGCCGCGCTGATCCCCTTTCTGGCGCTGGCGGCGTCGTGCGCGCAGGCCCCTCCGCCCGCGCCGGCCGCCGGTCCATCCACCGAAAGCGATGCCCGGACGATGCCGGGAAGCGCGGGGCTGGACGCGGAGGGGCGGGCGTGGGTGGAGCGGACGCTGGCGTCGCTGACGCTGCGGGAAAAGGCGGGGCAGATCGTCTTTCCCTGGACGGGCGGGGAGTACGTCTCGACCGACTCGCCGGAATTCGACCGGCTGCTGGAGTGGGTGGAGCGCGACGGGATCGGCGGGCTGGTGATCTCCATCGGCCTGCCGCACAGCTACGCGGCCAAGCTCAACGCCCTGCAGCGGCGGGCGAAGGTGCCGCTGCTGGTCACCACCGACATGGAGAACGGGCCGGGGATGCGGCTGGGGGGTGGATACACGCTGCCGCACCTGCTGCCCCTGGGCGGCGGCACCGTCTTTCCGCCCACGATGGCCATGGGCGCCGTCGGTTCGGATTCCATCGCGCGCGAGGTGGGGCGGGTGATCGGCACGGAGGCGCGGGCGGTGGGGGTGCACATGACCTTCGCGCCGGTGCTGGACGTAAACAGCAACCCGCTGAACCCCATCATCAACACCCGCTCCTTTGGCGAAGACCCGGCGCAGGTGGCGCGGCTGGCGACGGCGTTCATCGGCGGGCTGCACGACGCGGGGCTGATGGGCGCCGGCAAGCACTTTCCCGGGCACGGCGACACGGAAGCGGACACGCACATCGGACTGGCGGCGATCCGCGCGGACCGGGCGCGGCTGGACAGCGTGGAGCTGGTGCCGTTTCGCGCGGCGGTGGCGGCCGGGGTGGACGGGATGATGGCGGCGCACATCTCCGTGCAGGGGGTGGAGGGGCCCGACGCGCCCCCCGCCTCGCTGAGCCCGCTGTTCGTGCGCCGGGTGCTGCGGGACGAGATGGGGTTCCGCGGCATCGTCTTCAGCGACGCGATGGACATGGGCGCGGTGGTGCGCCGCCACGGGCGGACGGAGCCGCTGCTGCTGGCGCTGGAGGCGGGCGTGGACGTGCTGCTGCAGCCCCTGGATGCTCGCGAGTCGGTGGATGCCGTCGTCGAAGGCGTCCGCTCCGGCCGCATCTCCCAGGCGCGGCTGGATGACGCGGTGCGCGCGGTGCTCACGGCCAAGGCGCGCGCCGGGCTGCACCGCGTGCGCGAGGTGTCGCTGGAGTCGGTGGATGAACACGTCGGCACCCGCGCGCACCAGCGGCTGGCGCAGACGGTCGCGGAGCGCTCGATCACGCTGGCGCGGGACGGGCGCGGGCTGGTGCCGCTGGCGCCGGGCGCGCGCGTGCTCTCCGTCACCTACGCGGAAGGGGTGGACCTGACGGCGGGCCGCTGGTTCGACCGCGAGCTCACGCGGCTGGGGTTCACCGTCGGCTCGTTCCGCGTGGACCCGGGGACGCCGGCGGAGGTCTACGCGCGCATCACCGCGCTGGCCGATTCCGCCGACGTGGTGCTGGTCTCGGCGTACGTGCAGCCGCGGGAGCACGCGGGGACGGTGGGGGCGCGCGGCGGCTTTCCGGCGTTCGTGGAGTCGCTCTCCGGACGGGGCGAACGCGTGGTGGCGGTCTCGTTCGGCAGCCCGTACGTGATCGGCTTTTATCCGTCGGCGCCCGCGTACCTGCTGGCCTGGGGCGGCGCCGAAGTCGCCCAGCGCGCCGCCGCCCGCGCCCTCGCCGGACAGACCCCCATCACCGGGCGCCTTCCCGTCTCCATCCCCCCGCTCTTCGCGCGCGGCGAGGGCCTGCAGCGTCCCGCCCGCCCCTGAAAAAGACGCTTCTCCGGCCGAATCCGGCAAAAGAATCGTCTCACGCAGAGTCAGCGATCGGATTCGTGAGAGTGCGGTAAATTGTTTGTGAATCACTGATGTTACGGAAGAGCCTGCCGGACTCCACGGGTGAAAATACCCGGCTCTGCCGTCCGACCTATCCCAAATCCTATCCCAGTTGCAGCGCCGCCGGAGTGTGATGAACCACACCCCAGCGGCGTTCGTCAAGCTGGGGCTACTGCGCACGCGCGCACGATCCTAACGGCCCCGGAGGCGTCAGGTCCGACCGGCGATCAATCGGGTTCTGCCCGTAAGCATGCGCCACCCGGCCACATTCGGCTGTGCGTGGCGCTTTGCTCACTTTTGCATTATCCTGCCGCCTGCTGTGTCGCCCGCCGTTTGGTTCGAAATGATCTCCTCTCCTCCCCCATCATAGCCCACGATACAAGCCCGCAAGCACACCTCCCGAGGCGGCAGAAGCCACCGCCGCCACCCCCGCCGCTCCTGGAACTCGGGATCCTAAAAAGCAGGTCGAGAGCGCATTGGGGCTCACGCTCTGGAAGGGGATTCGTAACGTGCGCACCTGGGCGGAGGTGGAACCGGAGGCGCGCAGGCGGTACTTCCGCCCCCTCAACGACGATGCACGGGAGTGTGTGTAAGAATCAGCCTCACCGGTTGATTTCCTGAGGGAGGCGCCGCTCCCAACCCGCTGCTGCGCAAGCAATGGGCGCCGACCGAAGGATCTCGCCGGCAGCAACTGGGGGCTGGATCAGCGCCGCGTGGCCAGCCCCGAAATAGCCGAGACGAGATCCTTCGGTCGCGCGCAAGCGGTTGGGTAAACTCAAGTTCCGGAGGCGCGCTCCCTCAGGAAGTCAATCCTCGGTTATCTGGAAGACCAGATTCTTAAACACACTCTGAGATGACGGTGGACGAGTCGCGCCCGGCCGTCATCTACAAACACGTCGGTGGGAACACGGCAGGGATTGGACGTCGAGTGGACCTTCGAGGACCGCGGCGACGGAACCACCCACATGAAGATCGTGCACGACTGGAAGAACGGCCCGCGCTGGCCGCTGCCGGGTTTTTACCGCCGCTGGATCGCGAACGCGATCATCGGCCCCGTCTTCATCCACCACGTCGCCTCGCGGCACCCTCGCCGGCATCCGGCACGCGACGAGCGAGGGTAGCCGCCTTCGGTCGCTGGATCGAGCCGGTCCCCACAGGCGAGCGATCCGGCGGACCCGTGCATCAGGAGCGACGCACCTACAGGCTCCACGCGAGCACGGAGAGCACACTTTTACGGCTTGAAAGATGCGTGCGCTCGAGGTTAGGTCCGCAGCACGTCGCGCAGATCAACCCTTGCCCACAGGAGGACGCATGAGACGCTCGCCGATCTCGCTGCGCAGGGCCCTTCTCGCCCTTGCCTTCACCGGCTCGCTGAGCTTCGGCGCCACCCAGGCGCTCGCGGTGCCCGAGCAGCCGGCGCAGGCGCGGGGAAACTGCCCCGCGACTGGGGACGACTACTACTACCCCCCGTGCAATTCCAACGTCACCTGCCCT
>DASQBH010000283.1:0-4817 GCA_035635315.1 Longimicrobium sp. | reverse complement strand
GTGGAAAAGAAAAGAGTGTACGCGTGGCGCAGCGGACCGAGCGTCCCCGGGCCGGAGATGCGGCCCCAGATCACCGCTGTCGAGGTGCTGCTTGGGGTGCCTCCCGGCACACTGACTGAGTTGATGCTGCCGCCGAAGGCGACGAGAAACGCTCCGCGGACTTCGTTCGCCGCGTGCCTGCGGATGGCGGTTGCCTCGAGCGGGAAAAAGGTGAAAGAGTTGGCTGGTGAGGTCGGCTGCAGGCCTAATACTCTTTTCGGTTGGATGCGCGGCGGTGAACCAGGCCCGCGCAACCGCCCGGTTGTGTCCCTCCTCGAGAGCAGCCTGGGGCTGGAGGCAAACGCGCTGCTCTCCCGCCTGCGGCCGGCCCATCTTGTCACGTTGAGCTACATCGTTCCACTGAGTCCATCTCAGCAGGAGGAATGGGAGAGGTTCTACGTCCACAAGACGCATAAGGCGGAGCCGGATGCTGAACGGCGGCCGCAGGAGTACTGGCGCGTGCGGCCGGACGGACGCTGTCCCACGGGGGGGAAGGTACTGCTGGACGTACGCCGGTTTTACGGTTGCCTTTCGTTGCCGGTCGACGCGGACGATGTGCGCCATCGCGGGCTCGGTCTACCCGCGGATTCACTGTCCCTGGTGAACTTTGCTTTGCGCAAACACCTCGAATTCGCAGTCAACTTTCACGCGCAACGTTCCGGTGGGTTTGGCGGTGCCGCAGTTATGACGATTCACCTGGCCGCTTCATTGGTGCGCGAAGGGACCGGGTTCCTCTCGCAAGGGCATGGCGTGGACTGGCGTTCATTCCCGGTTGACCAGCTAGAGGGACAGCCCTCCAATTCCAAGGGTGGCATCACGTTGGAACGGTGGAGAGCTCATTGTGCTCACTTACACCGGTTCCTTCGTCAGTGGGTTGATCACCTGGACCACAACAAGCTCCTCAAGCCAATTCGGGACTACCGGCACATCGAGCCGATTCTTCGGCTGGACCGCCCCATGAAAGTGTTGCTACTCCTGGAGCGGCGGATGAAGAAGCTCTATGCGAGAAGGTGGGCTCGCGCGAGTCCGAACACTCGCGCGCGGATGATACGGGACCTGATCTTCGTATCCATGATCAACCGCAACCCGTTGCGGGCAGAGCAGTGGCAGTATATGACGATCGCCACCGTGGATGTGCCGGGACATCTGAGGAAGGAGAGTAACGGGCACTATTTTCTACACATCCCGGAGGAGGAGTTCAAGGCTCCTGCCGATTTCAAAGGCAGGGATTACGAGGCCGCGATCGACCCGGAACTGACGCCGTTGATTGACGACTACCTCGCCAACTACCGGCCGCTCCTGATCGGGGCAGGCATGTGCAACCTCTTCCTCCGCCCATCGCGGCGGTGGTCGGAGTCTCATCAAGAAGATCATGGTGAGCCGGTGAACGCCACCCAACTCGCAAGCCTCCTGACGGGGACCCATCTCCTGGACTATGCAACACGGGGGTTCGGACCGCACGCCTGGAGACATATCATTGCAACTCACCTGGTGAAGAACCATCCGGAGACCGGAATACGACTGGCAGCCCGTGCGCTGCACAATTCCGAAGACATGATCAAACGACACTACGGACATTTGCAGGTCCGTGACCATACGAGCGTGTCCCACAAGATCATTCAGGCGGAGCTTGAAATAGATAGGGCCGAGCTGGATCGCCTGGACTAGCTGCATTCGGTCAGCGGGAACGTGTTGATAGCCGGCGCGTGTTCCGGCGATAACAAGCCGGACGCGCACAGCTATCGACAATAACAAGTCACGAAGCTAACTCGTTTAGAACTGATAGTTTAGATGATGAGAGATTCTCTTGAGCTCAAGCGTACGAAATGAACTGCCTGTTCAAGGAAACTTGTTATTTACTAGCGAAAATTGAGGAATAGCGCCATTTCGGGATTTGTGCTTCTCGGGTGGCAAATAACAAATCGTTCTCACTGTTGACGCCGAACTGGGGTGTACACATCAGGGAGGGTGAGTTGGTTGCTGATCTGTTGGGACGTGTAGATTTTGGTGGTATCCAGTTGTCCGCGTGATCCCATTCGTTCTTCTGGTTCCCTTGCGCTGAATGCCTGACCCTCATGGTCTGCGCGAGGCGGCTGCCCTCGCCCCGGCTGGGGAGAAATGCTACCATCTTTCCCGCGTGTGCCAGCAGTTCGGCCTGCCTGGTGCTGCAGCGAGCCTCGACCACTTTTTTCTCCGCTCTTTTTTCGAGGCACGGGCGGCTGTAATGCCCGACCGGCCAGTGCGCACACCTGCTGACTTGCTCCCGATGGCGAAAGCAAAATTGATCGAAGTCGCGGGCACGACGGTGCAGCTCCCGGATGGCGGACCGGCGGTCGAGCCGACGATCCGGCAGCGGTGCGTCACCCGGTACAGCGGGTTCGCGGATCTGGACAGCCTCTTCGGCGCGCCGCCGATCTCGCACGAGATCGACGTCACCGTCTCCCGGTGGGTGCTGGAGACGGAGGGCGACGCCTGGGAGCGCCTGGCAGGGTCGTTTGAGGTGGAGAGTTCCGAGGGCGAGGAGTGGGTGAGGATCGCATCGGCCCAGGTGGATGAGTTTCCTGCTCGCTTCCAGTGGGATCTGAACACCAGCTGGTTCGACTGGCTCGATTCGATGGACGGCGACGTCGCAGTGGTGGGAGAGTTCGCCGACGAGCTGAGGGAGCGCGACGACTGCATGGCGCTCTTGAGCGGCAGCCTGCTCTACGTCCGCAACATCGACGTGCATCCCGCGTTCTCAGGCCAGCAGATCGGCGCACGGCTGGTCGCACACTCGCTCTGGAGCCTGTCGCGGAGCGACGGCGACGTGGCGATGCTCCTGGCCAAGCCCATGAAGGGCCGCTTCCGCGAAGGGGAGCCGGACTGCAGCGCGGCCGCGATCCGCCGGCTGGCCCGCTACTACCGCCGGATGGGCTTCGAGCGCTCGCATCCCGGGGAGCGGTTCGGCAAAGATCGCGCGGTGCTGATGCATGCGCTGGTTGGGGAGTTCACCCTGCCGTTCCGTGGCCTGGGCGGGATGGGCAAGGACGAGTGAATCCCCGGTCTCGTCTATCCTGAACCACGAACAATCTCTTCCTCCTTTACTTTGTTTTCTGGACCGTGCCCTACCCTCAAACCTCTGACCGCCACCAGCCTCGCCCCGACCAGGAAGATGCGATCCATGCGGTGCTCCAGACCTTTGAGGGCGGAGCGGGCCGGGCGCAGCTGATCGCCGCCTCCGGCACGGGCAAGACGCTCCTGTCGCTCTGGGTGACGGAGCGGATGGGCGCTGCCCGGGCCGTCTACTTCGCTCCTTCGCTCGCGCTGATCCGCCAGACGGCGCTCGCGTGGGCGGCGCACGGGAATCCCGCGGTGCGTGTGGAGGCGATCTGCGTATGCAGCGACGAGACTGTCGTGGACGACATCCCGCGCGCGGACGTGCCGGTCCCGGTGACGACGGACCCGGCCGAGGTGGCCGCCTTCCTCGCGCGGCCGCTGGCGCTGGACACCCGGCGGGTGGTGTTCGTGACGTACCAGAGCGTGGAGCGAGTCGAGGAAGCTTTCGCGGCGGCCCTCGGCACGTACCCCGAGATCCTTCCGGATCTGGTGCTCTGTGACGAGGCGCACCGCGTTGCTGGCCCGGAGGGCAAGCGGTTCCAGATCGTCCTGGACGCGGGCCGCATCCCGGGCCGGCACCGGCTCTTCCTGACGGCGACGCCGCGGATCGTCGCGACGGAGCACGCACGCGAGGATGCGTACGCATTCCTGGCGTCCATGGACGACGTGTCGCTGTTCGGGCCGGTGGCGTACCGCCTGAGCTTTGGCGAGGCGATCCGGCTGGGTCTCCTGGCCGACTACGTGATCGCC
The DNA here is from genome assembly GCA_035635315.1 of Longimicrobium sp. GTDB lineage: Bacteria > Gemmatimonadota > Gemmatimonadetes > Longimicrobiales > Longimicrobiaceae > Longimicrobium. The sequence continues at coordinate 932 of DASQBH010000283.1, read as the reverse complement.
GTCCTGGCCGTCACCGACCAGGAGGTGCGGCAGCTGTTCTCGGAGCCGGAGGAGGAGCTGGTCGCGCTTGCGCAGGCGGTGGCGACGACCCGCGCGCTGGAGCGGGGGATGTTCCGGCATGCGCTCAGCTTTCACCACACCCGGAAGGCGGCCGCGCGCTTCGCGGACGCGGTCGGCCGGCTGGCGACCGAGGACCGCCACCGCGGCTGGTGCGTGGAGACGGTCTTCGGGGACACGCCGGTCTCGGCGCGTGCCGCCACCGTGGACCGGGTGCTTGCGGCCCCGCGTGGTTTGATCTCCAACGCCAAGGCGCTGGCCGAAGGTGTGGACCTGCCGGCGGTGGACGCGGTGGTGTTCGTGGATCCCCGGCGCTCCGTCGTGGAGATCGCGCAGGCGGTGGGCCGGGCGCTCCGGCGCGACCCGCGCCGGCCGGACAAGGTGGCGCACATCGCGATCCCGCTCATCGTGGAGGAGGGCGCCGACCCGGAGAAGGTACTCGCGGGCTCCGCTTGGGAGCCGGTCTGGCGCGTGGTGGCGGCGCTTGCCGCCCACGACGACCGGCTGGAGCGCGATCTCGCGCTGGCCCAGCGCCGCCTTGCGCGTGCGGACGCGGCCGTAGGGGGGAGCGCCGGCGTGGACGAGGCCGCGGCCGCGCTGGAGCGCTCGCTGCTGCTTTCGCTTCCTTCCCGGATCCCGCTCCCGCGCTTCCGCAGGTCCGTCGCGCTGCAGGCGCTAAAGGCCGCGGGAGATCCGTTCGAGTACGGGTTCGAGCGGCTGCTGGCGCACGCAGAGGAGACGGGCTCGGCCGCCGTGCCGGTGGCGCATGTCGCGCCTGACGGATTCGCGCTCGGCCGCTGGACGGCGTCCGTCCGGGGCGCGTACCGCCAGGGGCGCCTGACCGAGGAGAGGATCCGGCGCTTCGAGACGCTCCC
>DASQBH010000282.1:0-6484 GCA_035635315.1 Longimicrobium sp. | reverse complement strand
GTGATGGTGTGATGGCGGAACGCGCGAGGGCGGAAGGCGTCGCCGGCCGGGTGTCTCCCGGGCGGGTGAACCCGCGGCTGGAGAAGCGAAAAGCCCCGCAAACCGCGCGGGGCTTCGTATCCGACGCTGCGGCGCGCATCCGGGACGAGCCTCGTGCCGCACCGGTTGATGTCCAGGCGCGCCGGCCCGTGACGACCCGAGCAGGTGAAGCCCCGCCGGGCGAGCTCCGCGAGCCCAGGGCGGGGCTTATGGCCGTTCTAGCCGCGGGCTTTAGCCCGTGGCGATGGGGGCGAGGGTGGTGGCGGTGCGGGCGACAACCGCGGATGCGGCGAAGGCGTCGCCGGGCGGGATTTCGATGGGCGGTTGCCGGAGCGAAGTCCGGCGTAGTGTCCGGCTGTGGGATTCGGGCGATGCACAGCCGGACAGTCGGAAGTGGGGCGTGGAAGCGGGGGGTGGAGGTAAACGGTTGGGATGCAAGGGGATGCGGCGGACGGCGCGCGCGGAACGGGGGATGCCTGTACACCGCGCAGATGATTCCCGCCCGACATCGGCCGGCGCGGTCCGGCACCCCCACGATCGACCCCGTTGGAGACGTTTCGATGAGTCTCGGTATTTCCTGGCTCGACATAAAGCTCGGCGTCCGGATGCTGGTGAAGTATCCCGGACTGGCGCTGGTCGGCGGACTGGGGATGGCGGTGGCCATCGCCATCGGCGCCGGCTCGTTCGCCTTCTTCTACTCCGGCCTGTATCCCACCATCCCCCTGGACGAAGGCCACCGCATCGTCGCGCTGGAGAACTGGGACGTAAAGGCCAGCAACGAGGAGCGCCAGTCGCTGCACGACTTTGCCGAGTGGCGCCGGGAGATGAAGTCGGTGCAGGACGTGGCCGCCTTTCGCACCGTGGGCCGCAACCTGTTCACCGGCCAGGGGGCCGGCGAGCCCGTGCCGGTCGCCGAGATGACGGCGTCGGGGTTCAGCGTGGCGCGCGTGGCCCCGCTGCTGGGGCGCCCGCTGCTGGACGAGGACGAGCGCGAGGGCGCCCCGCGGGTGCTGGTGATCGGCTACGAGGTGTGGAAGACGCGCTTCGAGGGCGACCCGGGCATCATCGGGCGCGAGGTGCGGGTGGGGACCGCGCAGCACACCATCGTGGGGGTGATGCCGGAGGGCTTTGCCTTTCCCGTGAACCACCGATTCTGGGCCCCGCTGCGCGCCGACCCGCAGGACTACGCGCGGGGGCAGGGGCCGGAGATCTACGTCTTCGGCCGCCTGGCGCCCGGCGCCACCAGGGAGCAGGCGCAGGCGGAGCTCACCACGCTGGGGCGGCGCGCGGCCGCGGCGTTTCCCCGGACGCACGAGCGCCTGCGGCCCCAGGTGCTGCCGTACACCTACCCGCTGATGGACATCCAGGACGTCACGCTGGCGGAGGTGGGGCTGATGCAGCTCATGGTCAGCCTGCTGCTGGTGGTGGTGTGCGTGAACGTGTCCATCCTGGTCTACGCCCGCACGGCCACGCGCCAGGGCGAGATCGCCGTGCGCAGCGCCCTGGGCGCCAGCCGCCGCCGCATCGTGTCGCAGCTCTTTGCCGAGGCGCTGGTGCTTTCGGCGGGGGCGGCCGTGGTGGGGCTGCTGCTCGCCCAGGTGGTGCTGTGGCAGGCGGCCGCGATCATGGAGCAGGAGGACGCGGGAACGCCGTTCTGGACGGACTACGCGCTGGACCTGCCCACCGTGCTGTACGTGGTGGGGCTGACCCTGCTGGCGGCGGTGATCGTGGGCGTGCTGCCGGCGCTGCAGGCCACGGGAAAGCGGCTGGAGGCCAGCCTGCGGCAGATGGGCGGCGGCACGGGGATGCGGCTGGGGCGCACCTGGACGGTGCTGATCGTGGCGCAGGTGGCCATCGCCGTCAGCGCGCTCCCCGCGGCCATGGGCACGGGGTGGAAGCAGATCCGCCACGCGACCACGCAGCCCCGCTACGCGGCGGACGAGTACCTGGCGGCGTGGCTGTCGGAGGACCGCGAAATCCCGGCGGACGCCGACCGCGAGGTATGGCAGCGCGAGGCGGACGCGCGGTACGGCGCGCGCCTGGAGGAGCTGGTGCGCCGGCTGCAGGCCGAGCCCGGCGTGGCCGGGGTGACCTTTGCCTCCAGCACCCCCGGCGGCGAGCCGGGGAGCACGATCCGCGTGGACGGCGTGCCGGCCCCGGCGGAGTCGCCCAGCGGGCACGCGGTGCAGTCCACCCGGGTGAACGCCGGCTACTTCGACGCGCTGGGCGTTCCGCTGCTGGCGGGGCGGCCCTTTGGCGCGCGCGACCTGGTGGACTCGGCGGGGGCGGTGATCGTTACCCGCACCTTCGTGGAGCAGGTGCTGGGCGGGGGCAGCGCCCTGGGCCGCCGCATCCGCTACGCGCCCCCGGCGGAGGACGACGAGGACGCGGAGGTGCGGCCGGCGCGCTGGTACGAGGTGGTGGGCGTGGTGGAGGACCTGCACGTGAACGCGATGGACCCCGAGCTCATCTCCCCCGCGGTGTTCCACCCGCTGGCGCCGGCGCAGGCGTACCCCGCGTTTCTGGTGGTGCACGTGCGCGGCCGCGCCCCCGCCGACTTTGCCCCGCGGCTGCGGGAGATCATGGCCGCGGTGGACCCCATGCTCAAGCTGAGCCCCACCCGCTCGCTGGACGGCATCGACCGGCAGGAGAAGGAGGCGCTGCGGCTGGTGGCGCTGGTGGTGGGGATGGTCACGCTGGCCGTGCTGCTGCTTTCCGCGGCCGGCATCTACGCGCTGATGTCGTTCACCGTTACCCGGCGGCGGCGGGAGATCGGCATTCGCGCGGCGCTGGGCGCGGACCCCGGCCACCTGCTGCGCGGCGTCTTTTCCCGCTCGGTGCGGCAGCTGGCGCTGGGGCTGGGGGTGGGGATCGGCGTGGCGGTGCTGCTGGAGGTGCTTACGCAGGGGGGGGTGATGGACGGCAAGGGCGCCGTGCTCCTTCCCGCCGTGGCGATGCTGATGCTGGGGGTGGGGATGCTGGCCGCGATCGGCCCCGCCCGCCGCGGCCTGCGCATTCAGCCCATGGACGCGCTGCGCCAGGAGTAGGGGCTCGCCCCCTCCGGAAGGGGTGGAATCGCCGCTCAGGATCGAACTGCGTCCGCCGGCGCCCCCCTCCCCGGCCCTCCCCACAAACTGCGCGGGGGAGGGAGGTGCGACGCACCTTCGGAAACGGGATCGAATTCTCCCCCTCTCCCGGCGCAGTTTGCCGGGGGAGGGGGCCGGGGGGTGGGGGACCGCCGGCGCGGTGAGATGCCTGTCGAAGCGCGATCGAAGTTCTCCCCTCTCCGTGAGGAACGAACGGGGAGGGGCCGGGGGAGGGGCACCCCGCGAGCGCAGTTCGATGCCAGCCCATCGAACCTGACCCGAGCGCCCCCCTCAGCCGAAAAGCGCGATGAGCACGGCGCCGGCGCTCACCAGCAGCGCGCCGGCAAGGCGGTGGGCGGCGGCGCCACGCTCGTTCAGCAGCACGATGCCCAGCCCCGCGGCGATCAGCACCGCGATGGACGAGATGGCCATCACGTAGCCGGCCAGCGTCATCCGCATGGCCAGGTACAGCCCCGCCTGCTGCAGCGCGAACGCCACGGCGGCCACGGCCACGTATCCGCCCCACGGCCACCAGCGGACGGGGAGCGCCACGCCGCCCGTCCGCCGCCCCATCACCGGCAGCGCCGCCCCCAGAAGCAGCCCGGAGCCCAGGGCCAGCGTAACGCCCCACGGAAACGGGCCCACGGCGTCGATGCCGACCTTGTGGATGAGGGTGGTGACGCTCCACGCCAGGGCGGCGCCGATGGCATACCAGCTGGCGCGCTCGCGGGCCAGCGCGCGCAGCGGCTCCAGCGCCGACGCGCCCGGCCGCAGCCCGATGCAGTAGACGCCGATGGTCACCAGCACCACGCCCGCGGCGGCCGGCGCGGTGGGCACCTGGTCCAGGAACGCCCATCCGCCCAGCATCACCAGCGGCGGAATGAGCCCCAGCAGCGGCTGCACCAGCGACAGGTCGCCCGCGCGCAGGGCCAGCGTAAGGCACAGCATCCCCAGCACCTCAGGCACCAGCACCAGCCCCGCCGCGCGCCAGTACGCCGGCGGCATCGCCGGCCATCCGCCCGTCACCGCCACCACGCACAGAAGCAGCAGCCCCGCCAGGATGCGGAACGTCACGGTCGATATCACGGCGCCCGCGTGCTCCACCGACCGCTTGAGCGCAAAGCTGGTCCCCGCCGATCCAAGGGCGGCGGCCAGCGCAAACAGAATCCACATGCGCCACAAGCTATCCCCCGCCGCCCCCGCCGGCACCTGCTGATTCGTATTCGCCAGCGAATGGGCCTCATCCCGGATCCACAAGGAGATTTCGGATACGGATCCGGCAGACGGTGTCATCCTGAGGAAGGCGCGCACTCCCGTCTGTCCAGGCGCACGACAGCCGGTGCGCCGACCGAAGGATCTTTACGATGGGCGCATGGTCCTGTCGGCTACGTTGGATGCCGTGCGAGAAGCCACCCGTTCCCGATAAAGATTCTTCGGTCGGCGCACAGGCTCTCGTGCGAGAACCATGGTTGCGCGCGGCGCCTCCCTCAGAATGACAGCGATCGTCCCGATCCGGCGCTTGGCGGACCTCGGTGTAAAGTCCATTCTGGAGTGTGCGTTCCTCGACTGGCCGCTGCGGAATCCGGCAACACTCTTGCAGCCGGATTTGTCCCGCGTTTTTCCGGCGCACACAGCCGCAAGTCGAAGCAACGCATGGGATTCGGTGGATCGGTGCCCGCTGCGGGCGCCGGGAGGACGCGGGTCGGGTCGCCGGGTACGACGGGCGGCCCTGCGGGAAACGCGGGACGAAGGAGGAGGAGAGATGAGACGGACGACGATGCAGCTCAGGCGCGGGGTGTTCGGCGCGGCGGTGGCTCTGTCGCTGGCGTTCGGTGGGAGCCAGGCGATGGCGAGCCCCTCGCCGACGGTGGACGCCGGGCCCAAGTGCGACAACACGTGGTGCGACCGCATCTGCCGCGCGATCGGCGCGTTCTCCGGCCAGTGCACGGAGGGCGGCGGCTGCGCCTGCGCGCTGTAGCGGCAGGCCGGACCGTAAGGACCCCCGGGAGCGCGGCTGCTTCCGGGGGTTCGTGCGTAAGGGCGACGGCTGGCCTCCAACAATGGCCTCATACCGTTTCCCATGATTTGCTGTGCATTCCGAGTTTTACCGCGGGCCTCACGCGGAGAGCACGGAGAGCGCGGGACGCGGAGAACAGAAGAGAACGAGGGTTCTCCGCGTCCTCCGCCCCTCCGCGTCCTCCGCGTGAAAACCTGTTTCAGGGCATGGATGCGCATGGAAATCATGCATGAACGGGATCACGGAGGCAACAGAGTATGCTCGAGGGACGGCTTGCCTGTATCGGCTCCCCCATCACGACGTTTTAGAGATCGATGATCTTGTCGCGGAGGGTCGAACGCAGGAGACGGGGTGGCGTGGACGGTGGAGCATCCGCACGGGGCGGGACGGCAGCGGCGGGACGGAGCTCCTCGCCGGGCGGAGAGGGCCGGGTCCGAGAGCACGAGGGATCAACGGATGCCCATCCGCATCCCACCCGTGGTCGTAGCGATCCTGTCGCGCGGCGGGGGGACCCCCCTTGCTTCTTTTTCCCGACAGGGTTATTACATTAGTATACACGCAGTTACGGAACTTTGGGGCCTTCTGCGAAGCACGAAGGAGACGAAGCCAGCCCGCCGCCCTGCGGTGGGCTGGACACGTGTTTCGTGCATACCGGCTGAGCGGGTCCGTAGACGGCAGGGTACCTTTGCCGTTGACCGGCGCGACCCGACCACGCACTCCGCCTTTCCAGCCCACCCAATCAGACCAGCGGCCGGCGACGGGCCAGTGCCCGTGCGCCCACGAGCGCGCGGCACCGATTCGGCCCGCGGGTGCGCCCGGCGAGCTGGCGGTTCCTCCCGGAAGAGACGTCGCGGAAACGCCCGGCGGCTGGGAGCGGGCCATCGCCCGCGCGCCGCGGGAGTGAGGGCTGGCGCTGGTGGACGAGCCGCGTCCGGTCGGATGCGCGACAACAAAATCCCATATCCGAACACTCTGCCGTCCGCCGCCGCTGTCCGAAAAGATCTAACTCGTTGCAGGGGGATGGTTTAGGCCGATCTTCCGGATTGGATGGTTCCTTGCCATAAGGGATCCCGGGGAAAAAGGCCTGCAAGACGTCCCTGTACATCAGCTTTCAAAAGGTATCCCGTGGACATCCCGCGCGCCCGTACGGGCCATCGCCGCCGCTACATCATCGGAGCCGCCGTCGCCCTGGTGCTGCTGGTGGCCACCGCCGCCCTGGCCCGCATGGAGCCGGCGGCGCCCAAGCTGGACGGCGCCTCCGTCTGGACCGACACCGTAAAGCGCGGCACCATGCTGCGCGAGGTGCGCGGCCCCGGCACGCTGGTCCCCGAGCAGGTGCGGT